>JACQUM010000145.1 GCA_016210295.1 Chloroflexota bacterium
CCCCCAGACCCCCGGCAAAGGGGTTTCGCCCCTTTGCGCTCCCCTTTTTCAACAACACGCTAGGGGACGGGAACGTAACCCACCTCACTGAGGTCGCCAAGAGACTGAGACATCCTTGCTTCCAGCCTTGGGAGGCACGCGGTTGACGCATTACTCCCGAGAGAGGAAAATAGGCTGTGGAAAGGGGACCAATGAGCCAGACGGAAGCGGGCGAGAAGCCATCACGGATTATCATGTACGGCACGACGTGGTGCCCCGACTGCACGCGCTCCAAGAGGTTCTTGGACCGTCACGGCGTCGGGTACGACTGGATCAACATCGAAGAGGACCCCGAGGCCACCACCCTGGTCCTGCGTGTCAACAGCGGAATGCAGGTGGTGCCCACCATCCTTTTCCCCGATGGCAGCGTCCTCGCCGAACCGTCTGACCGCGAGTTGGGCGCGAAGCTCGGGCTTCGCTGAGAGAAGACCCTAGGACGCCCAACAGAAGGGGGCCGCGGCGTGAGGCTCTTCAACACCCTCACTCGGCGGAAAGAGGAGGTCGTCCCTCTGGAGCCCGGGGTGGTCCGGATGTACACCTGCGGCCCCACCGTCTACCGCTACGTGCACATCGGCAACCTGCGGTCCTTCCTCACGGCGGACCTCCTCCGGCGGGCGCTCACTGCCCAAGGCTATGAGGTGCGCCACGTCAAGAACATCACCGACGTGGGCCACATGCGCCAGGAGATGGTCGAGGTAGGGGAGGACAAGGTCATCGCCGCAGCCCTGGCAGAAGGGAAGACTCCCTTCGAGATCGCTCGGTTCTACACGGAGGCCTTCCTTCGGGACGAGGCGAAGTTCAACATCCTTCCCGCCCACGTCTTCCCCCGGGCCACCGAGCATATCCCCGAGATGGTCCGCATCGTGGAGAGGCTCCTGGGGAAGGGCTACGCCTACCGAGCGGGCGAGAACATCTACTTCGACATCTCTAAGTTCCCCGCCTATGGGCGCCTCTCCGGGAACCAGCTCGCCAGCCTCCTGGAAGGGGTTCGCGTCGAGGTCGATCCCCTCAAGCGCAGCCCCATGGACTTCACTCTCTGGAAGGGAGCGGAGGAGGGCCGGCAGATGAAATGGCCTAGCCCCTGGGGAGATGGCTTCCCCGGCTGGCACATCGAGTGCTCGGCCATGTCCACCAAGTACCTGGGCCTCCAGCTCGATATTCACACCGGCGGGGTGGACAACATCTTCCCCCACCACGAGGGGGAGATCGCGCAGAGCGAAGGCGCCTTCGGCCTCTCCTACGTCCGGTACTGGGTCCACACCCAGCACGTCCTGGCGGCGGGCCAGAAGATGGCCAAGTCGGCTGGCAACGCCTACACCCTTGGCGACGTGGAGGACCGGGGCTTCGAGCCGCTGGCCTTCCGCTACCTCTGCCTGGGCGCCCACTACCGGAGCCGGATGAACTTCACCTTCGCCGCCCTGTTGGCGGCTCAGATCGCCCTGGAGAAGCTCCGACGGCTCGCCTGGGACTGGGCCCGCTCGCCGGCCAGCAACGGCGCCCTCTCCGGCGATGTCGAGTCCTGGCGGCAACGTTTCTGGGACGAGGTCAACGACGACATTGGCCTCCCACGAGCGATGGCCGCGGTCTGGGAGATGGTCCACTCCGATCTTCCGCCCCACAGGAAACTAGACCTGCTGCTGGACTTCGATCGCGTTCTGGGGCTGGACGTGCAGAAGAGCATCGAGCTGGCGGCCCGTATCCCCTCTGAGACCACCCACCTCCTCGAAGAGAGGTCCGAACTCCGCATCGCGGGTGACTACCGCGAGGCCGATGCCACGCGGGAACGTATCCACGCCCTCGGCTACACACCGGAAGACTCTTCCCGCACTACTTTCCTCTTTCCCGCCCGCCGCTCTGAGGCATCCCAGCTGCGGCGGCTCGCCTGCGGGATCTGCTCCTCCCGGCAAGTCCCCTCTCGCCTGAACGCGCCCAGCACCAGGGATCTCAGCGTGGTCGTCCTGGCCAATGGATGGCCGGAGGACACGCGCCGGGTGGTGGCAGGGGCCCTGAGCTACCTGGGGAAGCGGAAGGCGGAGGTCATCTGCGTGGACAACGGCACAGCCGACGGCACGGCGGAGCTCTTAGACGAGATCGCCGCCGAGGACCCCCGCGTCAAGGTCATCCACGCCACGCATCCTCTCGGAGAGGCCACGGGGAAGAACGTGGCCCTGCAGCAGGCACGGGGCCGCTACATCGTTGTCCTAGACACCAGCACCGGCCTGGACGGAGACGTCTTCTCGCCTCTCCTCCAACGCCTTCGGGAGGAGAGAAGGCTGGGCATCGTGGGGTCCTGGGGCCTCCGGACCGAGGACATGAAGAGCTTCCACGAGGTGGCGGAGGGAGAGGTGGACGCCATGCAGGGTTACTGCTTCGCCTTCCGGCGCGCCGACCTCCGCCGCGTGGGGCTCATGGACGAGAGGTTCAGCTTCTATCGGAACCTGGACATCGACTTCAGCTTCCAGTTCCGGAGCCACGGCTTCCACATCGTCGCCGTCCCCGACCTTCCCCTATCTCGCTACGAGCACCGGGCCTACACCGCCCTCGCTCCCGGGGAACTGGCGAAGAAGAGCCGCCGCAACTTCGACCGCTTCTTCAAGAAGTACCATCACCGGAACGACCTCCTGGTGACGCCCGGCGCCCGCGGCTACGTCCACGAGCACCACGAAGGGGACGGGCACGACCACTAGGAAGCTGATGGGAAAAGGAAATCCAAAGGGGCAAAGCCCCTTTGGAAGGGTTCTAGGGGTGTCCCCTAGTCTTTCCGTTCCTTCCCCCTGCCCCTTTCCAGGGAGAGGGGGAAACAGGGGGTGAGGGCCTGGACAGCGCTCACGGAAGAGCTGTCCCGAGGCGGGGATTGGCTTCGGTTGCAGTGGCCTCCGGGACCTGGAAGAACCCTCGCGCCGCCCTCTCCACCACCTCCGGCCTCTCCATGTAGATGTTGTGTCCCGCCCCCTCCACGAGCTGGAACGAGCCATGCGGGAAGGCCGCCGCCAGGCGGCGCGCCTCCTCGTGGTTGAAGCGGCTGGCCGTCCCCGCCATCACAAGGACGGGGATTCGGACGGCTGGCGCCACCTCTATGAGCGAAAAGCGGTCTTCCCCCCGGTCCTCGGGGTGGTAGATGTTCGGGTTCCACATCATCTCCACGCTGCCGTCGGGGTGCTGCCGGGCTTCCTTTTGAGCAACGTCGTGCATGACGTCCTCGCGCCACTTCCGCGTTTCAGGATGGCCTTGCAGGGTTTTCAGAAGATCGTCCCGGCTGGCCCAGAACCGCCGCGTGTTTTGCATCCGGCGCAAATAGCTGTCCGACGACCCGGGCGTAGCCACGATGAGCGGCTCGATGAGGACGATCCTGCGGAAGCGGCCCGGATGGTTGGCCGCGTACAGGGTAAACGTCGAGCCGCCGGAGGAGTGGCCGATCCCGAACAGCTCCGTCAGGCCGAGGGCATCGAGAAAGCCGTTCAAGTCGGCGACGCGCTGGCCTTGGGAGTAGCCCCTCTCCGGCCAGTCGCTGAGCCCGTGGCCCCGCGCGTCTAGGGAGAGGACCCGGAAGTCGCGGGAGAGGCCCCGGGCCAGGACGTCCCAACTCCTGCTCGTTCGTTGGCCGCCGTGGTGGAACAGGATAGGCGGGCCGTTGCGGCCCCAGTCCATATAGTGCAGACGGACATCACCCACACGAACGAAGTGGCTCTTCGGCTCCATTGTCACCCCTTCAACTCAGAACTCTTCGGAAGGAATCGCGCTCGAAACAGGCCAAGGCCGCTCGTCCTTCGACAGGCTCAGGACGAGCGGCCCTCACTTCTAGCCCGTCGGGATTGTCACGGCGAGGTCCAGAGGCTGCAGGGTATCCCCCGCGTAGTTAACTGTCTTTTCGACGCGGAAACCGTCCACGTAGAACTCGATTGGCTTGCCAGCGTAGCTTCGGTACGGCACCTGGACCACCAGCAAAGAGTAGCCTCCGTCCTTGGTCTTGACCTCGGAGGAGACATAGTCCTGGACCTTCGCCACGATGGGAGTGCCGTTGGGGGCAGGGCGGCCGTTGATCGTCACGGAGCCCTTGAGGAAAACGTGAGGGAACGGCGCGATCTCGCCTTCGTTGGGTGGGAAGGAAGTCAGCGGCGTGGGGCGATAGTAGCGCGCGCCCAGCTTCAACTGGGGGAGCGAGGAAAGGAAGGAAGAGGTAAGAAGGGCTCGCGTCCTTCCGCCCGAACCAGGAGTGACGATGAGCCCCACGACTTTGAAGGAGGCATCCACCAGCGGCCCTCCCAGGAGTCCCTCAATGGCAGGAGCATCCGTGATTGCCAGTATTCCGCCCAGGCTGGGATCGGGAAGGAGGGCTGAGACGAACCCCCGCGTCGCCGTCACCACCGCCTGGCCAGGGCTCACCTCCGCGTAGCCCAGGGCGGTGACAGGGCTCCCCAGCAACGCGGCGCCGCTCTCGGCCAGGATGACGGTGGAAAGGCCGCTCTGCTCGACCTTCAGCTGCGCCACCCCGACCCTTTCGTCCAGGCCGACCAGCCGGGCGTCCGCCAGTTGCCCGGAGGGCAAAAGAACGGTCAGAGGGCCCCCCTTGGCAACGATGCTCGACAGGGTGAGGATGCTCCCGTCGGAGTCGACGATGATGCCCGATCCCCTCTTCTCCCCGGCCATGACCCGAACGGTCGCCGCCTGGACGTTGGCGATGCTATACGCCGGAGTGGGCGTGGGTGTCGGAGTGGACGTCGGCACGGGCGTTGGCGTGGGGATGGGCGTGGGCGTGGGCGAAGGCGTCGCCGTGGGAAGAGGGGTCCGGGTCGGCGAGGGGACGACGGTTGCGATAGGGGTGACGGCCGGGCTCGGCGTCGCTGTTTGCGGAGGGGATGTGGGAGTGGCCTGAGCGGTTGGCACAGGGGTCGGTGTGGGCAGCTCGGTCACGGTACAGGCACCCGTGAGAAACAGAAGGACGGCAAGGACCACGGCGCTCTCCAGAGCCCTGGCTTTTCTTGAAGAAAAGATCCCGCTCAAAAGGATTCCTCCTCGAAGGTCGCCTCGTCTGTGCGCTACGGCTTTTTACGTCGACGGCGAGGCGGCACTTTTGCTATCATACCGTCCATTCGCCCTGCAGGGATAGGGACTCTTCGATATGGCTACCGTCCGAGAGTTCGCTGGGGCCTTTGAGGCATCGTCGGTCGCCTTTGTCGGCGCCTCCCTGGCCGACGCCCAACGGCTCGCCGAAGGGCGGCAGGACGGGTTCGGCGCCACGGGGTTCATCTCTTTCTACCAGGGGCTGGGCTACCGGGGACGCCTGTACGCCGTGAACCCCCGCGCGGTGGGCGAGAGTATCCTGGGGCTAAACGTCTATCCTTCCCTCTCCTCCCTCCCCGAGGTCCCCGACCTCGTCATCGTCTCCGTGCCCCGGGAGCTCGTTCCCGACCTCCTCCGCGAGTGCGCCCGCATCGGCGCTAAGAACATTCACCTCTTCACGGCGGGCTTCGAGGAGACGGGGGAGGAGGAGGGCGTCCGCCTGGGCCGGGAGGTCCGCCGGATCATCGCGGAGGAGGACCTGCGGGTCATCGGCCCGAACGGGATGGGCCTCTGCTACGTTCCCCGGGCCAAGATGGCGACTTTCCCCGGCACCCGGGGGGAGCCGGGGGATATCGCCTTCGTCTCGCAGAGCGGAGGTCACGCCAACGACCTCATCCACGGCGGCGAGGACTTGGGGCTGCGGTTCAGCAAGGTGGTCAGCTTCGGCAACGCTTACGGCTTCGACGCCGCCGACCTCCTCGAGTATATGGCCGACGACCCGGAGACGAGCATCATCGGCATGTACATGGAAGGGGCCGGGAATGGGCGGAAGCTCCTCGCGGTCGCTCGGCGGACGGTCCGTCGTAAGCCGGTCCTCCTCTGGAAGGGCGGCCTCACCCAGGCGGGCTCTCGTGCCACCCGCTCCCACACCTCCTCCCTCGCTGGGGAGGAGCACATCTGGCAGGCCTTCTTCCGCCAGAGCGGGGCAATTCGGATCCAGGGCATGGAGGAGATGCTGGACTGCCTCTTGGCGCTCCGCACCCTGCCCCCCATCACGGGGCATCGCATCGCCCTCCTCATGGCGGGAGGAGGGAACAGCGTGGCCGCCGCGGACAGCCTGAGCCGCGAAGGGCTGGATGCGCCCCACCTCGCCCCCGCGACGCAGGCCCTTCTCCGGGAGCGCGTCCCCATCGCCGGCACCAGCGTCCGCAACCCCCTGGACGCCGGAGCCCTCCTGCAGAACATCCAGACCCTCGACTGGGGGCTCAAGGCCGTGATGGCAGACCCCAGCATCGATGCGGTGTTCATCTCCCTCCTTGGCTTCAACATGGGCTCGCCACGAGATCGGAGCCAACGAAGCCCAGAAGAGCTGACAGAGTATCTCTCGGCCAGCGTCCGGGAGGGAAGCCTCTCCAAGCCCCTGGTGCCCATCCTCACCTATCATGGCTCAGCCAAGTCGGTGGAGCCACGGCGGATCGAGATGCGGGACCGCTTGCTGGCCATGGGGTTGCCCGTCTTCTATTCCCTCCCCCGCGCCGCGCGTGCCGTGAGCCACCTCGTTACCTACTACCGCCGCCGCGCCGAGGAGACGGGCGAGGGAGCAGCCGAGTAACCCGTCCACATAGGTCGCTCCTTCTCGGCTGTCACGAAGCCGCCCTTGAACCTCCCTCCGCTCCCGCCCTACAATCCCTTCATGATGCACGGCAAAGACCTCGTCTCAATGGCCGACTTGGAGCCGGAGCAAATCCGCGAGATCCTCCGGCGGGCCGTGGCGTTCAAGAGAGGCGAAACGGCGCCGGTTCTCGCGGGAAAGAGCGCCGCCCTCATCCTGGAGAAGCCCTCTCTGCGCACGCGGGTGAGTTTCGAACTGGCCATCCGCCAACTCGGCGGGTTCACGGTGAGCCTGGACCAGGCCGAGGTGGGGCTGGGCACCCGCGAGCCTGTGGCCGACGTGGCCCGCGTCCTGAGTCGCTACGTGGACCTCATCGCGGCGCGGACCCACGCCCACGGAACGTTGGTAGAGTTGGCCCGCCACGCCACCGTCCCCGTGCTGAACCTCCTTTCCGACCGGGAGCACCCCTGCCAGGCCCTCGCAGACGTGCTGACCGTCCAGGAGAAGCTGGGAAAGCTGGAGGGGGCCATCGTGGCGTACGTCGGTGACGGCAACAACGTGGCGGCCAGCCTGGCCCTGGCCTGCGCCGCCCTGGGCGTCTCCTTCCGCATCGCCTCTCCGCCCAGTCACCAGCTTTCGCTCGGGGTCGCCTCCGCCACCCAGGAGAGGGCACAGCGCTCTGGGGCAGCTTTCCAGCAGATGAAGGACCCCCAGCAGGCTGTCCGCGACGCCCACGTGGTCTACACAGACGTCTGGGTGAGCATGGGACAAGAGGGAGAGAAGGCTCAGCGCCTGAAGACTTTTCAGGGCTACCAGGTCACCGCGGCCCTGCTGGAGAAGGCGCGCCCCGGCGTTCTCTTCATGCACCCCCTCCCCGCCCACCCCGGCGAGGAGATAGAGCCCGGGCTGCTGGACCTGCCCGCCTCGGCCGTCTTCGATCAGGCGGAGAACCGCTTGCACGTCCAGAAAGCCGTCCTGACCTATCTCCTCTCGCCGGCGTCGCGGGAGGGGTGAGGCGGTAAGCCCCATGGCCATCCCTACCGTCGCCATCGTCGGGCGTCCGAACGTGGGGAAGTCCACCCTCTTCAACCGTCTGGCGGGGGAGCGGATCGCCATCGTGGCCGACGAGCCGGGCACCACACGGGACTGGCTCGCCACCATCGTCTCTCGCGGTGAGCGTTCCATCCTCCTCGTGGATACCGGGGGCCTCCTCTCCGGGCCGAAGGGAGAGATGGAGCGCGGCGTGCGGGCGCAGGTGGACACGGCAGTGGCGGAGGCAGACGTCCTCCTTCTTCTCGTCGATGTGACCGAGGGGCTTGTGCCCGGCGACCGGGAGGTGGCCGATCTTCTTCGCTCGGCGGGAAAGCCCGTCATCCTCGTGGCTAACAAGGCCGACAACACGAAACGAGAGCAGATGGCTCCGGAGTTCTACGCGCTGGGAATGGGCGAGCCCGTGGCCGTCAGCGCCTACCACAGCCTCGGCATGGAGGACCTCTGGGAACGGGTGGAACAAGTGCTTCCTCCCAGACAGGAAGAGCGTGAGAGTGCTGCGGGACCCAGGGTCGCCATCATCGGGCGGCCCAACGTCGGAAAGTCATCCCTGTTGAACGCGGTCCTGGGGCAGGAGCGAGCCCTGGTCACCCCCATCCCCGGCACGACACGGGACGCCATCGACACCGTCTTCCACGTGGGCGAGAAGAGCTATCTCCTCATCGACACCGCCGGGGTCCGTCGCCGGGGGCACGTTGTTCCAGGGATCGAGAGCTTCAGCGTCCTGCGGGCTCTCCATGCCATCGCACGGGCAGACGTGGCCGTTCTGATGGTCGAGGCCATGGAGCCGATGGTGGACCAAGACCTGCACATAGCGGGGATGGTCCGAGAGGCGTACAAGAGCCTCGTCGTTGTAGTCAGCAAGTGGGACCTGGCGCACGAGGCCAAGATGGACCGGGGGAGCGTGGAAAGGGAGGTCCATGCCCGGCTCCCCTTCTTCCCCGGAGCGCCGGTGATCTTTACCTCCGTGGTGACGGGGGAGGGAGTGTCCCAGGTCCTTCCCGCCGTGGACTCCGTGTACGCCGAGCGTCAGAGGCACGTCTCCACCAGCGAGGTGAACCGGGTGCTTGCCGAGGCCCTGGGCGACCACGGCCCGCCTGCCAAAGGGGGAAGACACGTGCGCTTCTACTACGGGACGCAAGCCTCGGTGGACCCGCCCACCTTCGTTTTCTTCACCAACTTCCCCCAGCTTATCCATTTCTCGTACCGCCGCTTCTTGGAGAACCGGCTTCGACGCGCCTTTGGCTTCCGAGGGACGCCTCTGCACCTCATCTTCCGCGGTCATGAGGACGCCGCATGACGGGACAGGACGTTCTCTGGGCGCTCTTCGCGGCGACTTTTAGCTACCTGGTGGGATCGCTCTCCGGAGGGCTCGTGGCAGGGCGGCTCTGGGGTGGGGTGGACGTTCGCCAAACGGGAAGCGGACGCGCCGGCGCCACCAACGTCTTGCGCGCCTTGGGCTGGAGGGCGGCTGCCTTCGCCTTCGCCATCGACATCGGGAAGGGGGCCGTGGCGATGGGCGTGGCCGCAGCGTTGGGCGGCGTGCCCGCTCAGGTCGGCGCGGGTTTGGGCGTGGTCATGGGGCACAACTGGCCCCTCTACTCGGGCTTTCGAGGAGGACGGGGAGTCGCGCCGGCGACGGGTGCCGCCCTGGTCGTGGCGCCCCCTGTCGCCTTGGCGGGCATCGCCCTGGCCCTCCTGGCCATGGCCGTCTCACGCTACGTCTCCCTTGGCTCCCTCGTCGGCACCCTCGCCTGGGTCCTCATCATCGCCGTCTTAGCCCTCTTCGGCCAGCAACCCCTGCCCATCGGCCTGGTCTCCCTGGCAGTGGGAGCCCTGATCTTTCTTCAGCACTGGGACAACATCCTGCGGATGGCGAAGGGGACGGAGCGCCGCCTGGGGGAGCGCGTATGACCCTGCAACGGGCCGCCGTGATCGGCACCACCCGCTGGGGGACGACCCTGGCGCTTCTCCTGGCCCGGAAGGGGATCCCTGTCACCCTCCTCACGCGAACGGAGGAGGAGGCGGCGCAACTGGCCGCGACGGGAGAAAACACGAAACGCCTTCCAGGCTTCCCCTTCCCCCCCAACTTGACCGTCGCCTCCGTGACGGGCCCGTCTCTGGAAGGCGCAGACCTGGTCGTCCTGGCCGTGCCATCCACCACGATGCGCGCCAACCTCCGGCAGGTCAAGGGGAAGGTCCCAGAGGGCGCCGTTCTCTTGAGCGCCACCAAGGGGCTGGAGCGAGAGACGGGGAAGCGGATGAGCGAGATCGTCTGCGAGGAGCTGGGCGAGGAGGTGCAACAGCGCATCGCCGTCCTCTCGGGTCCCAACCTGTCCTGGGAGGTGGCCAAGGGATTGCCCACCTCCACCGTGGTGGCAACCCAACGGGAGGAGATCGCCCAGCAGGTCCAGGAGGCGTTCACCTCGCGCGTCTTCCGGGTCTATACCAACGCGGACGTGGTGGGAGTGGAGCTGGGTGGGACCTTGAAGAACATCGTCGCCCTGGGAGCGGGCATGGCCGACGGCATGGGCTTCGGCGACAACGGGAAGGCGGCCTTCATCGCCCGGGGCATGGCGGAGAACACCCGCCTGGGAGTCGCGGCGGGGGCGAAGGCGCTCACCTTCCTTGGCCTCTCCGGCCTCGGCGACCTCATGGCGACCTGCTACAGTCCCCTCTCGCGCAACCGGTACGTGGGACAGGAGATAGGGAAGGGCCGTCCCCTCGCCGACATCCTGGCCAAGATGAACCAGACGGCGGAGGGAGTCCACACCACGCCCGCCGCCATCGTCCTCGCTCGAAGGCTAGGCGTGGAGATGCCCATCGCCGAGGCCACCAACCGCGTCCTCTTCGAGGGGCTGGACCCCCGGGAGGCCCTGGAAGGGCTCCTCGCCCGGGCTCCCCGGCCCGAGGACCCCCTCGCCCCCCGCCCGCCTACGGCGGATTCCGGTGCCTGACCTCTCGGCCCCTCTCCTCCTCTTCGGGACCTCCTTCGCCGTCGGACTCAGCGGCGCCGTCTCGCCGGGACCGCTCCTCACCATCGTCATCAGCCAGTCGGCCCGGCGGGGTTTCTGGGCGGGCCCTCTGATCGTGGCGGGGCACACGGGGCTGGAACTGGGCGTGGTCATCGCCCTTGCGGCGGGGCTTTCCCAAATCCTGAGACAAGGCGGAGTCGTCGGAGCCATCGGCCTCGTTGGGGGCGTCATCCTCCTCTGGATGGCCTGGGGGCTCTTACGCAGCGCCAGACAGGCCACCGCTCTTCTCCCTGCGCAGCCTGCCTACGGCGGGCGGTCCCGCTCGACAGCCCTGGGCCTGGTGGGGATGGGCGTCCTGGTGAGCCTGAGCAACCCCTTCTGGGCACTGTGGTGGGTGAGCGTGGGCGGCGCCCTCCTGGTCCAGGCCCTGGAGTCCGCCGTCGTGGGCGTCGCTAGCTTCTACCTGGGCCACATCCTCGCCGACCTCGTCTGGTACAGCGGCGTCTCCGCTCTCGTTGGCGGAGGGCGCCGCTACCTCAGCGTCCCCCTGTATCGCGGGGTGCTACTGGCCTGCGCCGTCTTCCTTGCGTTCCTGGGGCTCTATTTCTTGGGGACGGGAATCCTGGTCTTCAGCGTCTAACAGGGCGCTGAAGAATGGGGTGTACAGTCCGCCGCAGGCGGATTGCCGGCCCGCCCGCCTCCGGCGGGATGGGGATGTCCCTCAGATATAGATTCCCCCTCCCCTAAGCGCATGCAGAAACCTGCGTCTTCGGTCCGCCTGGTACTCAAACAAGGCCCCACTGACCAGCAACCGGCTCGCGGGTTATGGCTGGAATGCAGACAACTCCATGAGTTGCTCGGTGAACACTCCCGTCCCTGTGTCTCTCCACACGACAAACGTGTACACCCCTGGCAACGTTGCCAGTTGACCAAGAGCGGCTGTCATGTTGAATTGAGAAGGGGAATCAAACCACGAATCCGCTATGACTGTTTTGCTGTCGAGATCGGAGTAGAAGAACCCTGCTCCGGGGGGCTTCAGTATTCTAGCGACCGGTTCAGTAGGACAGTCCGTTGTGAATCCCCCACCGGTGCAATAGCTATGGAGTAGGTCGATAGAGTGTGGGGTTTTACGTGTGGGCAAAGGGTCGAAATACACTGATACCACTCCTCCCACCGATATCCCGGGCAACACTTTGTTAAGACGAATCGATGTTTTCCCTGAACTATCAAGCGAAGGCGGAGCGGGGGCTTCAACGGCGCCCCCTTCAAAATGCTGGACAAAGGTGGTTAAACGGCCATTAAACGCGATACCGATGTTCACTTGTTTGTGAGTGACGCCAAGTATGTTGTCCCGATGGCCCCAGTTAGAGTCGGCGTCGTCATACATCATCCCCCACTGATGATCAGCGACCGACTCTGCAACTGGTGAGATCTGGCACGCTACACGCGGTGAGTCACAGCTCTCGATGGCCCACTCGGAGTCAGTCCAACCGGAGATTGCGGCGTTCTCGGCTACGTAGCTAGTCCCTCCCGTCTGCGTGTAAACCATATAGGGCTTCCGACCATCGACCCACCAGTGTCCGAGATACTGGTGTTCCAACATGTCGTCAGCGTGAAGCTGGGCAGCTTGGTTTGATCCAAGAGTCACTGGCGGTAGCCCAAACTTGGCCCGGTCATTGTTGATGAGAGATAGAGCGAGCTGTCGAAGGTCTCTCGCATCGGATTCGCTTAGCACGCTTTGCCTTGAAGTTGTCGCCGTGGGCGTGGGCGCAAGGGTTGGTGTCGGTGACGCGACGCTTGGGCCGCGCGCCGTCGTTGTTGGTGTGGCGAACTTAACGGGAGTCGGCGTATTGATATACGCCGTCGCCGTTGGTCTGTTCTCTGGGACAGGGCTCGCCCCGACACTAGGCGCGCTTGGCGCAGGCGCCCCAACAAGGGACTCCACTGCCCCCAGGATATCGGGGCACTCCTTCGGGTCCCAGGTCCGGATGGGCTGGGGCAAGAGCGTCTTCCCAATCTCATCTTCTCGAAAACCCTCGTAGACCGCTCGGGCGTTATTCGGCATGAAGACGACTTCAAAGCCGCAGACGCCCCATTCGTAGAGAGCACGCCCGTCTTGCACGTCCCGCGCCAAGGCCGTTTGAAACTCCAGACCTTGGAGCATGTGGAAGCCTGTCAAAGCTCCCAACATGACGAGAAGAAAGATGGCAAGCGCTTTGATGAGCCCCATCAGGAAGCTTCCCCCCTTTTTGCGTCGCGGAGTAGTGGGCTGTTCGACTGGGGGCGGTCGCGTAGAGCGAGAGGGCAATGAGAAGGGGAACCGCAGATAGGAGCGGTGCCGGTAGGAGCCGTAGCTGGGGGAGGGGAAGCTTTTCTCACATGCCCCACACTTCCAAGACCTGTAATAACTGTTGAAGTAGACCTTCGGGCTCCCGGAGAAGGGGCAGAGGGG
>JACQUM010000151.1 GCA_016210295.1 Chloroflexota bacterium
CCCTGGGCGGCTGTGAACCTTCGTTCCTTCCCCCCTTGTGGGGGAAGGTTAGGATGGGGGGAACCGGGTCACGGCCTTACAGTTCACCCCCACCTTAGTCCTCCCCCATCCAGGGGGAGGAAAAACTCACAAGCCCTGAGCTTGTCGAAGGGTGAAGCGCTGCCCTACAAGTATCGTAGCTTGAGCCTTCCGCTTGGCGCATCATCGCCTTGGGCGGTTCTGGGTCATCCAAACGGATGACCCATGATGACCCAAAGGGGTTCAGAAAGAACCGGTGATGCTGTACATAGGCATGATGACCGACAAGGCGATGAACCCCGCGACGAAGGCGATGGCGATGGTGGACAGTGGTTGGATCAGGGCGACCATGGTGGCCGCCTGCTCGCTCGCCGTGTTCTCGTAGAAAACGGCCAGAACCCTGAGGTTGCTCTCCAGGCTGTTGCTCTCCTCCCCTACCCGGACCATCTGGAGGAAGAGAGGGGGAAACTCGGGGTGCAGGGAAAGAGGATACGTGAGCCCCTGGCCCAGGAGGAGCCCCCTCTGCACCGCCACCAGGGCCTCTCGCAAGACGGTGTTAGTGGTGATCAGGGGCAGGGCCTCCACGACCTCCTGGAGGGAGAGGCCCGCGCCCAGCATCATGGAGATGGAGCGGCAGAGACGGGCCAGCTCTGCCATGTGGTAGATCTTGCCCATGAGAGGGGCCCGCATGCGGAACTTGTCCATGGCCCGCTTCCCGCTCCGCTGCCGCAGGAACCACACGCCCAGGGGAACGCCCACGAGAAACAAGGTCAGGAGGTACAGCTTGGTTGCTCCCATGAACCCGGAGATGCCCAGAAGGATTCGTGTAGGGAGGGGAAGCTCCACGTTCAGCGTCTTGAACATATCCACCAGGGGTGGTAGGGCCACGGTGATGAGGATGAGGCCCACCAGACCCCCTACCACCAGCACGATGATCGGATACGTGAGGGCCCCGGACACCTTCTTGGCGAAGGCGCCGGACCTCTCCATATGGTCGGCCACCTCCCGCAGGACCCCCTCCAGCTTTCCGGTCTTCTCCCCCACGGCGATGGTGCGGGAGTAGATCTCGTCGAACACCTTGGGGTGGCGGGCCACCGCCTGGGAGAGGGACCGGCCCGTGCCCAGGTCCTGGGCCATGGTGGCGATGATGCGACGGAAGGGGCGGCTCACCGAGCCCTGGCCCCCCAGCAGTTGGAGGGCGGGCAAAAGGGTAATCCCCGCGTCCAGCAGGGTGGCCAGCTGGCGCGAGAAGTTGATGACGTCCTTCTCCTTGACGGCAAAGAGCTGGGGGAGCTGCCCTTCCAGACTGAAGGTGGAGGGCGCCACCTCCAGGTTGATAGGGGTTTGCCCGCGCTCCACCAGGAGGTCCTGGGCCACCACCTCGCTGGGCGCCTTAATGGTGCCCCGGACGATGCGCCCGCCTGCCGCCGCCGCCGTGTAGCGGTAGTTGAAGCTTCTTGGTTTGGCCCGCGTCCGAACAGCCGCCACGGCGCTCCCCTACCCGATGGTGTACACGTTGCGGATGACTTCGTAAGGGGTGGTGACCCCTGTCTTTACCTTCAGCATGCCATCGTGCCAGAGGGTGATAAGGCCCTCCTGGATGGCCTGGTGTCTGATGGGATCGGTGCCGGCGCCGGTGAGGATCAGGCGGCGCAGGCCCTCCGTGAGCACCATCACCTCATAAATGCCTGTCCGTCCCAGATAGCCGGTCCGGGCGCAGAAGTTGCACCCCGCGCCGTAGATGAACTGGGTCCGCTTCTCCCCCATCTCCCGCTCGTAGGCCAACTGCTCCTCGCTGGGAACGCTGGTCACGCGGGAGCAGTTGGGGCAGACCCGCCGCACCATGCGCTGGGCCACCACTCCAATCACGGCGGAGGCCACCAGGAAGGGCTCCACGCCCAGGTCAATCAGACGGTAGATCACCCCTGCCGTGTCGTTGGCGTGGATGGAGGAGAGCACCAGGTGGCCCGTGAGAGCCGCCTGGACAGCGATGCGTGCCGTCTCCGAGTCGCGGATCTCACCCACCAGGATTACGTCGGGGTCCAGCCGCATGGTGGCCCGCAGCCCTGCCGCGAAGGTCACGTTCGCAGTCGGGTTCACCTGGATCTGGTTGATGCTCTTGAATCGGTACTCCACCGGGTCCTCAATGGTGATGACGTTGCGCTCCACGTTGTCCATCTGGTTGACGGAGGCATAGAGGGTGGTGGTCTTGCCTGAACCCGTGGGCCCGCTGATGAGGATCATGCCGAAGGGGAGTTGCAGCAGCGTCTTGTACGTCTCCAGGGTATCAGGCAGGAAGCCCAGTTCAGGGAGTGTCCGGAAGGCGAAGCTCTTGTCCAGGAGCCGCAAGACCGCCATCTCCCCGTGCACTGTTGGAGCCGTGGCCACCCGGACGTCTATCTCCCGGTCAGCATCCCTGAAGGAGATCTGGCCGTCCTGGGGTACCCGGGTCTCGGCGATGTTCATGTTGGCCATGATCTTGATGCGGGAGATGAGGGCGGGATGGACGCCCATGGGCAGGGCCATGGTCTCGTGGAGGATGCCGTCAATGCGGAAGCGGATGCGCACGTCCCTCTCCTGGGGCTCGATGTGGATGTCCGAGGCCTTGTCCCGGGCTCCCTGGCGGAGGAGCATGTCGATGGCCTTGACCACCGGGGCCTCGGCGATGGCCGTCGCCGACATCTCGGCGATGCCAAGCTCCAGCCGGCGGTCTCCGGAAGTGGGCATGCGCAGGAGCTCGGTGGCGATTTCGCCCCCCACGCGGTAGCTGCGGTCTATGGCGTCCTGGAGGTCCCGTGGGAGGGCCAGGGCC
>JACQUM010000149.1 GCA_016210295.1 Chloroflexota bacterium
ACCCGGCGACGATGAAGCCCAGAACGGCGTCTCCCAGGAACTCCAGGCGCTCGTTGGAGCGGTAGGACTCCTCGGGGGCTTCGTTCAGGTAAGAGCTGTGGACGAGGGCCTGCTGGAGAAGGGAGCGGTCCCCGAAGGAAACGCCCAGCTTTTCCTCCAGCCCCTTCCACGGCTTCGGAGGAGGCCCGTCCTCGCCCTTGGGCCCGGTCGTAGGGACCTGCTTCTCGTCCACGCCGCCGCTTTCCTCCCCGTGTCCACGAGCTTTCCCATCATTCTAGCAGGGTGCTGAAAAAGGGGAGTCCAGTCCCGAAGACTCGGGATTGGCGGTCCGCCGTAGGCGGATGGGGGTTCCCTCAACATAGACACCCTGGTGGCCCAGACTCAACTTTGTCCCTATGATAAGAGCATGGTGCGTGAGCTAACCTCTGTCATCGAAGCGAGGTTCAGCGCTCCCCTCCTGCGGTTCGTGCGCGAGGCCGGAGGGCTGGCGGCCCAACGCGGGGAAAGACTCTACCTCGTCGGCGGGATTGTCCGCGACCTCCTCATGGGCCTTCCAGCCCCCGACGTTGACCTGGTGCTGGAGGGCGATGTCGGCTCCTTCGTCGGGGCCCTCCGAGAGGCGCGCCTGGGCGCGCCTCTTTCGCACTCCCAGTTCGAGACGGCGAAGCTGGAGGTAGAGGGCAAGACAGTTGACATCGCCCGGGCCCGGACGGAGACGTACTCCCATCCCAGCGCCCTGCCCCAGGTGGCGCCGTCAACCCTGGAGGCCGACCTGCTCCGGCGGGACTTCTCCATCAACGCCCTGGCCGCTTCGGTCCTCAGCGAGGATTTCGGGCGGGTCGTGGATGTCTGTGACGGACTGGAGGACCTGGAGAAGAAGCAGGTCCGGGCGCTCCACGAGAAGAGCTTCCAGGACGACGCGACGCGCATACTGCGGGCCGTGCGATTGGAGCAGCGGCTGGGGTTCCTCCTGGAGGAGCGCACACAGGAGTGGTTGGTCCGCGATGCCTCCTATCTGGACACCATCAGCGGGGACAGGCTGCGACACGAGCTGGAGCGCCTGTGGCAGGAACAAGCACCCGAGTTGACCCTCAGCCGCCTGGACGATCTGCACGTTCTGCCTGCCCTTTACCCTGCACTGGCGTGGGACAGGGCGCTGGCCGCCTCCTTCGCCCGAGCGCGGCTGGGCACGCCCTCGGACCTCTCCCTCTCCGCCGTCTATCTCGCCCTCCTGGGCTGCCGCATCCTGCAATCCCAGGCGGAAGGGCTCATCGCCCGGCTGAACCTTCCTCAGGGAGAGACCAGGGCCGTTCGCGACGCCGCCCGCCTGGATGCCGTCCTGCGGGACATCGTGGAGAGGCAACCTTCGCCAGCAGCCTTCGTGGAGGAGCTGGAGGAGTTTTCCCCGGAGGCGCTCTGGGCCTGGGCCCTCACGGCGCCCGCGGAGACGGCGGTCCGGCTGCGGCGCCTGGTGCGCGACCTCCGCCACCTCCGGCCGGCTCTTCGCGGGACGGACCTCATGGAGCTGGGCGTGCCCCCGGGCCCCGCCGTCGGCGAGTATTTGCGACGGCTGCGCGCCGCCCTCCTGGACGGCCAGGCGAGGACCCTTGAGGAGGAGCGGCAGCTGGTCCTCCGCTGGCTCGCCACCGGAAAGGGCGTCTGAGGCGACGAAGCGATTCGCAAGGGACGTGTGCATGCGCAGGGGGGTTGATTCCGAGGGAGAGCGCGAAAAGGGCCGCCTGATCCAGGAGGGGCTCCAAGGCAGCCGCCTCAAGGGGAGGCCCCAGGAAATCCATCGTGCTCCCTTCTCCTTCTCCGTGGAGGAGGCCGTGAAAGGCGCCGTCCAGGGCCC
Organism: Chloroflexota bacterium; assembly: GCA_016210295.1. Lineage (GTDB taxonomy): Bacteria > Chloroflexota > Dehalococcoidia > UBA6926 > JACQUM01 > JACQUM01. Next base: position 1,853 of record JACQUM010000149.1, read on the forward strand.
GCCCCGCTACATCCGACCCCTGAAGCAGATCGAGGACTTGACCGACCAGGCCCTGGAGCGCCTGCGGCTCCGTTGGCGGCAGCTCGCCCAAGAGCTAAAGGAGCGGCCGGAGGCCTTCGCCGAGGCCTGGCTGGCGGCGGCCCGGCGGGAGCGCTTTTCCCGAATCAACCGGCTCATCGATCAGCACAACCGCTACTACCCCATCGAGGCCGATCTGCCCATGGACCCTCGCACCGGAGGCTATCGCCTCCGATGTGGGGGAACCTGGAAGAAGGAGCTCCTGGGCGCAGCCTGGGTACTCCGCGAGCTCCCTGCGGACCTGGGGAAGGCTCCGAAGGATTGGTACCCCTAAGGTGAAGAGACTGATGCGAGTAGCGAAAAGGATGCTTAGGCATCTCGCAAAGGTAAGCAAGGCCGTTGGTATTCCGCTTGCCCAATGGCTAATAGCTCTGTACGCCACCGGGGGAGCGTTGCTACTCCCCTACGTTGCCCATGGTTTCAAGGGGCACTCCTCTTCCGCCACCGCGGTGGCGGTTTTCATTTATTTCTTCCTCGTCGCTCGATTCGCCGTGTCAAAGGGCGGCTCTCTCAGGTTTGATTGGCCCTTCACCATAGCTTTTTCAGTGTGGCTGCTATTCGCGGTCATCGGTGCCCTTTCTGCAGCCTGGTTAGAGGGATCACTCTCCCTCAACCTTGGTCTGTGGTTGTGGTGGGCGCTGTTTGGTCTGGTTCCCGCCTTGATTGAAGGCCTGTACGTGATAAGGGCGAACATCGACAAGAGGTATTTCGCCAGAGTCCACTCGAAGAGCCTGAACCCCGCGGATCTGGCTATTACACTGCAATACTTGAAGCAAATTCAGGACAAGTGGTCTTCTCAAATGAATTGGTTCACGGCCTTCTTTGTGGGGATTGGAATCACGGGCGTACTGGGTCTCTTGAATCTCAAAGTCTTCCAAGATGAGGCGAGCGCTTGGATTCTACAATGGCTTCCTATCCTTGCGTATGCCTTCGTCGGGGTTGTGCTAGGGATCTACGGCCACGCCATCTCCATCATCAACCTCGTAATCGATCGTGTTTTGGAACTGGAGCGTTCTACAGATTGAGCTCGCGCAGGGCCTGTCCTGCCCTGGAAGGCCCGGCTGCCCGGCAGCGGGCGCTCCTCCAGGGCCTGGGAGCGCTCCCAGTGGAAGATGAGCTGCTGGGCGTAGCCGCTCAACGGCCCGAAGGTCTCTCGGGCCCAGGCCGTGATGACCTTGTCGTTCGTCTTCCTTCCCTGGAAGAACTCCCTCAGCACCCCCCGCCGCACCCACCGGTCCACCGGGAACCCCTCCCCCTTGTCCAGGGAGAAGGCCAGGATGCAGTGGGCCACCTTCGGCCCGACGCCCGGCAACGCTTGGAGCGCCGCCTCGGACTCGGAGAAAGGAAGGCTCTGCAGAGCTGCCAGGTCGAGCTCGCCTGTGGCGACCTTGCTGGCGACGGCGGCGACGGCCTTGGCTCGAAAGCCCAGGCCCAGCTGGCGTAGGCGCGCCTCTCCCAGGTCGGCCAGTGCCTCGGGGCTGGGAAAGCCGTAGACCGGGCTGTCCCTCGTTTCGATGGGCTCCCCAGCGGCCTGGGCCAGGGCTTCGACGTTTCTCCGGATGCGCGGGATGTTGGACTGCGGGGAGAGGAGGAAGGAGACGGTGCACTCCCACGGCTCTTGGCGCAGGATGCGCAGCCCTGAGAAGGAGGCGATGGCCCGTTGCAGATAGGGATGCATCGCCAGGGCGTGGTGGACCCCGTCGATGTCCCTCTCCAGGTCCAGATACCGGACGAGGTGGGGGAGGAGGTCGTCCTCCGGCTCCGGCGAGCTCTCGACCTCCAGATAGAGGCGCTCCCCATCCCGACGAGTCGGGACGCGGAGTCGGACGGCGTTCGAGCCCAGAACGCCGCGCCACCATCCTCCTCCCTGTCCCGAGGAAGTCGGGACCTGCGGCCTCCACCGGAACGCCTGACCAGAGTCCAGGGTGGCGGCCAGGTCCAGGGGGCCAGTGAGCGGGAGGCGGGCCGTCACGAGGCGGGGCCTCCCAGCCAGGCGGCGAGCTCGTCAGCCAGGTCTTTGAGATGGGGCGTCGAGATCGTGGAGGTGGGAAGGGCTTGGAGAAAAGCCGGGCCGTACCCCCGGCGCAAGATTCGGCCGTCCAGGAGGACGATGGCCCCGCGGTCCCCCTTGCGCCGGATGAGCCGCCCCACCCCCTGGCGGAACCGCAGGAGCGCCTCCGGCAGAGCGTAGTCGTGAAATGGGTCGGAGTAGCCTTCCGACCGGGCGGCGAGCAGGGGATTGTCCGGCGGCTGGAAGGGGAGGCGGGCGACGACGACTACTCGCAAGGCGGGGCTGGCGAGATCGATACCTTCCCAGAGACTAGCCGTCCCCAGGAGGACGGCGCGAGGATGGCTGCGGAACAGGCCCACGAGGCGGGCGGCGGAGCCGTCGATGCCCTGGGCCAGGACCGCGATCCCCTCCTGCTCTAGAGGGCCCTTGATCGCTATATAGGCCTGCCGCAGGGACGAGTTCGAGGTGAGAAGGCCGAGGGTGTGGCCCCCCGCCGCCTGGGCAGCCGCGATGAGGGCCTGCGCCAGCCCCTGGCGATAGCCCGCCGCCTCCGGCTCGGGGATGTCCCGAGGAATGAAGACTGCTTCGGCTGCGTTGTAGTCGAAGGGGGACTCCAGGCTTAGCTCCTTGGCCTCCTCAAGGCCCAGGACGCTTCGCAGGTGCTGAAAGCTCCCCCCCACGCTCAGGGTGGCGCTGGTCAGCACGACAGTCTCCTTGCCCGCGAAGAGGGACTCTCGGAGATAGGGGCCGGGAAAGAGGGGCGCCCAGCGAAGGAGGAGGTTCTCCTCCGCGTCCCATGTCCGCTCCACCCATGCCACGCCCTCCTCGGGCCGGGCGAGCACCAGGCTCAAGCGGGCATGCAGGTCCTTCACACGAAGAGAGGAGTCCAGCAGGGCGCTTTCTCCCTCGGCTTCCGCGGCTCTCCCCGCGATGGCGATGGTATCCTCCAGGGCGCGGGAGAGGCTCGTCAGGGAGGCGTCCAGCTCTTCCCAGGCGCGCTGGACCTGTGCGCCGGCAGACAAACGGCGGAGGGCGCGACTGAGACGCAGCGGGCCCCTGCCCTCCGCCCGTTCTCGTTCGTGCGCGGCCAGCAGGCCGTCCAATAGAGTGAACAGGCCCTTCGCCTTCCCGCTCACCTGCTCGCCTCTTCGGGCGACCTCCTCGCTCGCCTTGCGGAGGCTTTGCAGGAGAGGCTGGCCCGCTCCGGCGACGCGGGCCCGGGCCAAGAGACCGGGGAGGAAAGAGGGAAGCCCCTGCCCTACCCCACCCAGGGAGCGCACCGCGTCGGTGACCTCCCGCCAGGCGACTCGCTGGCCGAACTGCTCCGTCGCCTCCCGGTCCAGGTGGTGGGCCTCGTCCAGGATGAGATGGTGGCAGTGGGAGAGGATAGACGAGCCGTGAACGGCGTCGGCCAAGAGGAGAGCATGGTTCGTGATGACGAGATCGGCGGCCTGGGCCTCGCGGCGGGCCCGCGCGAGGAAGCATGTCCCCTCCTTCATGTAGGGGCAGACCGCACCCTCGTCCCGAGCATCGGCATTTTGCGCGGTGAGGGCGTTCCACAGAGGCTCTTCGGGAGGAAGAAGGCTTAGCTCGCCGCCATCGCCCGTGGAAGTCGTCTCCAGCCAGACCAAGAGGCGAGAGAGGAAAAGCGCCTCCTCAGCGGACAGGTCCGGGCGCGACAGGGCCCTTTCCAGGCGCCGGAGGCAGAGATAGTTACCTCTGCCTTTGAGCGATGCCACGCGGATGCGGCCCTCCAGGTCGAGAGCGCGGAGGGCGTCGGGCACGTCCTTGGTGAGGAGCTGCTCCTGGAGGCTGTGGGTGGAGGTGGAGACGACGACGGGTTGGCCGTTGGCCTGGACGAAGAGGAGTGCGGGGACGAGGTAGGCCAGGGTCTTCCCTGTGCCGGGCCCCGCCTCGGCCAGGAGGGTGGCGCCCTCTCCCTCTCCAGTGTTGAAAGCGGAGGTGACAGACTGCGCCATCTTCACCTGGGATGTTCGCGCCTCGAAGGCGCCCAGGGCTCGGGCCAGCGGGCCTCCCGGGTGGAATACCGCCGCTACCGTCTTCGGGTCTAAGGGTTCCTGGACCAGCCGCGGGCGTCTTGCGCCAGTGGGAGGACGAGTTTGGAGGCGGGAGCGGAGCGCCTGCAGAAAGGGGGCAGGTCCTTGGGCAGTCTCCGCCTGAGGCGGACGGGCCACCGCCGCCCCGCGCACAAGGGACCCAATGGCCGTGTCGTGACGCTGGAGCATAGAGAGCACGGTGCCCAGGCTCTGCGGTTGCAGCTCTTCGAGGATGCTCAAGAGGCGGCAGAAGGCGGCCATGGTGGCCGTGGCGTCGGAGAGGGCCCGATGGGGGTGGTCGTTAGTCACGCCGAGGGCCTGGACGACTGCGGCCAGATTGTGCTCGGGGAGACTGGGGAGGAGGAGCCGGGACAGGTCGCGGGTGTCGTAGGCCGGGCCCGGCGTGGCGATCCCTGCCCGCTGCAGGAAGGCCAGGTCGAAGGAGATGCTGTGGCCCACGATAGGGAGGGCGCCGAGGAAGCGGGCGAGGTCCGGCAGTACGGAGGCGAGGGGCGGCGCGTGGCGCAGGTCGTCGGGGGTAATGCCGGTGAGAAGGGACACGAAGGCCGGCAGAGGCCGGTCTGGGTTTACGAAGGTGGAGAAGGTGTCGAGAGCGCGAGACCCCTGGAACTTGACCGCCCCGATCTCGACGATGGCGTCGGAGGCGGGGTCCACACCCGTTGTTTCCAGGTCCAGGGAGACATAGGCGTCGGCGAGGGGTCCGGTCACCGGTCGCCTTTCTAGGGCGGCGAGGCCGCCATGCGTCCGTCCGGCATCTATTATAGGGCCAACGCCGGAGTCCAGTCCCGGTGCTCGGGACTGGCAGTGTTCTAGCAAGCCGATGAAAATCCCTTCGACCATCCTCCCAACCCCCTTCCTAGCCAGGAAGGGGGAGAAAATTGTATCTGGGGG
>JACQUM010000150.1 GCA_016210295.1 Chloroflexota bacterium
CGGCGTTTGTTTTTACCCCCTCCCCCCCCCAAAACCGGCTCGGCGCCCGGCGGGGGGCCGGCGCCCTCCTCTTCACTACCCAGCCCAACCTCGAAACTGCTCACCCTTCGACGAGTTCAGGATGAGCTCGGGCCTTTGGTCGATCCCGCTCTTCTTTTGGGTGAGGCCAGGGAGGGCTGTGCCCTCTTTGGCGGGGATATGGGGGTGTCCCCCAGGCCCTTTATTCCTTCTCCCCCTCTCCCTGAGGGGGAGGGGGACTAACGGGATGAGGGAGGCGCACCGAACCTCAAGAACCGCGGCGCCCACCAGTTCCAATTCCCCAGGAGGCGCATGAGCGCGGGCACCAGCAGCGCTCGGACCACGGTCACGTCCAGGGCGATGGCGATGATCATCCCCACACCCAACGCTTTGATGATGGTCAGGTCACCAAGAGCGAAGCCCAGGAGGACCAGAATGACCACCAGGGCGGCGCTTGTGATGACGGGTCCTGTCCTCTCCAGTCCCTCGATGAGAGCCAGGGTATTGTCCCCCGTGGCGTCGTAGACCTCCTTCACCCGGCTCAGCAGAAAGACCTCGTAGTCCATGCTGAGCCCGAAGAGGATCATGAACAGAAAAATGGGCACGGTGGCCTCCGTCTGCCCGGTGCTCTTGAACCCCAGAAGGTCCTGGAGGTTGCCGTCCTGGAAGATGAAGACCAGGGCGCCGTAGCTCGCGAAGATGCTCATCATGTTCATGATCACCGCCTTCAGCGGCAGCACCACCGATCGGAAGAGGAAGAAGAGGGCGACGTAGATGGCGAGGAGGAGCAGGAGGATGGCCCTGGGGAGCTGCGAGTAGGCGACGTCCACGAAGTCCATGATGCCCGCCGTCAGGCCGGTGGTGAGCATCTCCGGGCCCGTCCCCTGCTTCCCCCTCGCCCGGATGTCCCGGACCAGCTCCTTCGTCTCCCGCTCTCCAGGCCCGAATCGAGAGATGACGCGAACGAAGGTCGTCGTCTCGCTGCTCAGGGACTCCAGGACGCTGCGCATCTGAGGGATCGGGATGGCGGCGGGGTCCTGGTACAGCTTCATGTAGTCGTCCAGGCTCAAACGAGGGTCCAGGTCCACGATGCTCTCCACCCGCGCCACCCGCCGGTCGGCCTTCATCGCCGTGGTGAACTCCTTGACGCGCTGGAGGTGTTCCGGGCGAAGAATGGAGTCCTGGGCCCGGAAGACGACGATGATCGGCCCCGTCTGGCCCGGCCCGAACCCCTCCTCCAGGAGGTCCGCCCCTCGGCGGGAATCCCATGTCGGCGGAAGGGCGCTGGCGCCGGGGCCTCCCAGCTCGACATGCAGGAAGGGCAGCCCCGCCAGAAGAAGGAGGGCCGCCGCAGGGACTGTCACCAGGAGAGGGTAACGCATGACCTGGACCGCCACCCACCGCCAGAAGCCTCGGACGCGGGGAAGCCGGCGCGGCAAGATGGGGAGCGCGTTGATCCGCCTCCCCAGGAGGGCCAGGAAGGCAGGAGTGAGGGTCAACGCGACGAGGACGGAGAAGGCGACCACCAGCATGCCGCCAAAACCGATGGAGCGGAAGACCGCCATGTCGAAGGTCACCAGCCCCGCCAGGCCGATGGCCGTCGTCAGGCCGGAGAAGAAGATGGCCCTGCCCGCCGTGCTCATCGTGGTGGCCAGGGCGTCCGGCACGTCCTGTCGCTCCAGCTCCTCCCGGAACCGGCTCACAAGGAGGAGCGAATAGTCGATGGCGACGCCCAGGCCCAGGAAGGTGGCGACGTTGACGGTGAAGATGGAGAGCTCCACCTGCGTCGCCACGAGGAAGATAGCGCCGATGGTCACCGTCACCGCCACCAGCGCCCCGCCGACAGGGAGGAGGGCCGCCAGGACGGTCCCGAAGACCAGGAGCAGCAGCACGAAGACCACGGGGAGAGTCGTCCTCTCCCCCCGCACCAGGTCCTCCTGGCTCGCCCTCTCGATGTCATCGAAGAGGGCGACGCTGCCGGTGAGGTAAGCCTCCACCTTCTCCGTCCTGCCCAGCGCCGCCCGGATCTCCGGCATGCGGCGCCGCGCCTCGTCCATCCCCGCATCCAACCAGACCAGGGCGAAGGCCGTGTGGCGGCTGGGCGCCACGAAGGTCTGCGTGGCCAGGGTCCCCGGAGCGTCGATGGAGGCGACGACCTTCAGGTCCCGGAGAGGCGCCAGAGCCGCCTCCACCTCTCGGCGGAACTCCGGGTCGTCGAAGGTGAGAGTGGGACTGTGGAAAACGACCTCCACCGTGGTCTGGGTGCGCCCCATGGTCGCCAGCGCCTCGAGCCCCCGGTGCGACTCCGTCCCGGTCACCTCGAAGCCGCCCGTCTCGAGAACACCGAAGACCCGCGGCGCCACGAGCAACCCAACGACGAAGAGGACACCCCACAGGAGCACCACAACCCATCGGAGCCGGTACACAAGACGAGCAAGGATCGCGAACATCTTTCAGTCCTTTCTAGTGTCCCGTCCCCGAAATACGCTTACGAATTGTCATTGCGAGGAGTCCCGCCAGGCGGGACGACGAAGCAATCTGGAGAGGGGGCAGACCCCGCAGCAAGATTGCCGAGGCCCTCCTTCGTC
>JACQUM010000155.1 GCA_016210295.1 Chloroflexota bacterium
GCATAAAGAGCCGCCCCAAACTAGGGATTTATGTGTAAAGCCGGGAATCCCCCCGCTCCGTCTCTGCCCGAAGGCATCGCCAGTCGCTGGAGAGACACGTGCGCCGTCTGGAGAGCGGCCGGGGGGAACGCTCTGGGATCGTAGAAGGCGGAGGCTGCATAGCGGGTCAGCTCGGCGAAAGAGTCGGCCACCTCCGTGCTGGCCCAGGCATCGATGGTCCCCCGGTACTCCTGTAGGCTCAGCCACGCCGCCTTTGGAGGATAGCCCCGCCGCTCCAGGATGGCGAGAGCCTGCCTGTACATCTGTCGCATCGCCTGCCGCTCCTGCCCCGGTAGCATCGTGTAGGGTGGAGCGTCGGCGGGCGCATGCCGGACTCGCTCCCGCCGCATCTTGAGGAGGACGAGGCCGATGCCTGCCAGGGCGAGCAGTCCGAAAACCACGAGGACGACGAGGAGCATGGCCTCCTGGGACAAGCTGGCAAGAGCAACCAGCGCTTCGCGAGGGGCACCCAGCAGCAGGCCGCCGAACTGTTCCCGCAGAATGTGTTGGAGACCGAGAGCGAGAGAACGGTCGGCCACGCCGAGAGCCCAGGGTGAATTGGGAGCGGGCGTTGGATCGAAGGGGACCCATCCCTGCTTTTGGAACCGGACCTCTACCCAGGCGTGGGCGTCCTGGGCGCGCACGTCGAAGGTCCCGGTCAGGCTGCTGTACCGCCCTGGGGCGTATCCGACGGCGACGCGAGTGGGAAGGCCGACCAGACGGCCCATGACGGCCATGGCCGTCGCGAACTGGGAACAATACCCGGCCTGGGCCTCGAAGAGGAAGTAGTCCACCGGGTCCCTCCCCACGCCAGGGGGAGTGACCCGCAGGTCGTAACTATATTCGGAGAGCAAGAAGCGCTCCAGGCGTGCCGCCTTATCGTATTCGGTCGCCGCGCCCTGGACGATCTGGGCGGCTAGCTCTCGCACCCGGTCGGAGACCGCGGGTGACGCTGTGTACGCCGGCTCAGAGAGGTCCGCCCGATCGAGCCGAAGGGCTTGCGGGTCCGCATGGGGAACAGGGGAGATCACGCGGTAGGCCATCGCGCGGCGCAGGTAGTCGGTGTTGTCTTTCGCCGTGAGAAGGCCGCTCGCGGCTCCCCCCGAGCCGAGAGCTATCCACCCTGGGGCATAGCCGGTGAACACGGCGGACGGCTGCGGCACGCGCAAAAAATAGGACTGCACGTACGTTTCCCCCCTGCGGACCGCTGAAGGCGCCTCGGCGAAGCGTAGGCGGCCTTCGTTGTCTATCCGAAGGCGCACCTCCCGGCTCGCGGCGACCCAGCCGTGACCATCGTACCCGTCCAGGGTGAAAGCCCGCCACAGGCTGGCCAAGGGGCTTCGAACATAGAGGACGGCTTCATCGCTGGTATCACCGATGTAGCCCAGTTGGATGTACTGCCGTGGGTCCAGAGGCCCGGTGGTCCCGGCGGCGAATTCGAGCGCTTCGGTCCGCGAGGGGAGGAACTCGGCCCAGGGCGCCCAGTCTCCTTCGGAGAAGTCCGTGGGCGTCAGAGGCCACCCGCCGCTCAGATCGAGCCGGCTGGGCAGGGGGCCGGCATCGGAGACTGCATGATTCTGGGGCAAGAGCACGTAGACAGGAACGGCGGCGAGGAACACCGAGGCCGCGAGTCCCGTCCCGAGGCCCAGGCGAGCGGGCGTGCCTGTAGGTACGACGTGGATGACTGCCTGGCGAACCGATGCATGGTGAGTCACCATGAGGACGCCCATAGCCAACAGACCGAAGGCCGCGAGGAAGGCGACGTAGAGCGGGGACAGGGCGATTTCGCCGGTGAGAAGAAGAACAGTGAGGCTCAGAGCCAGGCTGTCGTAGAGGTTCCGGCGGGTCGCAAGGTTGAAGCTCGCGATGGCTTGGACGGCGGCAAGGAGGCGAGCCAAAGTCGCCAGAGAGCCGCCGGAGAAGAGGGCGAGGATATCCTGGTAGCCCACGGCGACGGGGATGATGGCTGCAAGGGAGATGAGAAGGGCAACCGGGGGCTCTACGTTTCGACGGAGACGCCAGGAAAACAGGTGGCCTGCGCCGGTCCCGCCGACGAGCAGGCCAGCGAGGAGATAGTCGGCGGTGGCCCACGCGAAGGCGGCGAAGGCGACGACCGCCCCCAGCAACACAAGCCAACGCAAGGTGCCAGAGCCCTCCCAACGTTGTGCGTTCGAGTCCTTGGCGCCCACGGAGGGGGAGGGCTCCCGTTGGCCTGAAGCTGGGCTATGTTCGCTCGACACGGCTCTGTATCTTGCCCCCTTCGGCCTCGGAAAGATCAAAGGGGAGGACGTTCTTTCCATGCTCCGCTTTTGCCCACCGCTCGGCCAGGGCGTCGAGGGTGGCCTCGATCTGTCCGGGCCCACAGGCGATGACGGGCACGCCGCTTCCGTGGAAGGCGTCGCGCCACTTATCTTCTCTCTGGGGCGCGAACTGATGGAACACGATGACCGCACGGAGCCTGCTGCGAGGCCAGCGGGAGACAATAGCCGGGCCTCGCGGGTCGGCGGCGGAGACCAGGACAATCAGCTGCCCAGGGAACCCGGGCGCCCGGAGGAATTCGTCGAGAGAGGGCCCTTTGTAACTCGAAGGGTCAAGCCTCGCGAGGTACTCCAGGGCCGGGCGCAATCCTGGGTGTGGGTGCGTCAGAGCGGGCGGAGCCATGCGGAAGGGGACGCCCCTCCGAAAGCAGCTTCGTGCGAGGCTCGCGGCGATCTTGATGCTGTATTCCAGAGTGGTCTCCTTGCCTTCTCCCCAGGCTTGCACGGGGTCGAAGAGCAACCCGACCTGGTCCGCCTGCGGCGGATCGGACTCCTTGACCATGGTCCGGCCCCGGCGGGCGGAGGATCGCCAATGGACGTAGCGGACGCTGTCGCCTTGCTGGTAGTCCCGAGCGCCACGAAAGTCCCCACCTCCCCGGCCGCGCAGTGGCAGAGCAGTGCCCTCCTGTGGCTCGGCAACCCTGCGGTCTTGGGCGAAGGGGAAAATCTGAGGATAAACGAGGACATCCAGGGCGGCAGCTCTCTTCGTCGTGGCGCGGAACAGCCCAAAGGGAGCGGCGCAGCTCAGGAGCAAGGGCCCGAAGTGGTGCTCCCCTCTCCGATAGCACGCCTCCTCATACTGCGTCACCACCTTCTGCCTCGGCAGGACGGCGTCGATGAGGAACCGTTTGACCTGACGTTCGGGAGCCGCCAAGGGGCACTGCTCCTCGACGATGAGGAGAAAGGCCGGTACGGTCCCCCGGTTTTCGACCTCCAGAGTGACTCGGACGGCGTCCCCTTCGCAAATTCCACCTACCTCGGGCCGGGTGAGGGCAACCAGGCGGCGCTGAGCATCGAGGCCCCGGAGCATGAGCCGAGGCGCGATGAGGCTGACGAGAAGCGCGGCCCAGACCAGGGAGTCCGCAACGTAGAACCACCCGATGAGGCTCTGCCAGCCCAGCATGTAGAGAACGACGCCAACGGCGATGAGGAGGGCACCTCTCGGGGTCGGCAGCACGCTTCGCCTCCTTCTAGCCGGGGACGGGGACCTCGCCCAGAACGCCTTGGACGAGCGCCGCCGGCGACGAGAAGTTGGAGGATGGGCTGGTCACGAGCCGGTGCCCCAGCACGGCAACGGCTACTGCCTTCACGTCCTCGGGAGTCGTGTAGGTCCGACCGGAGAGGGCGGCGTGGGCCTGGGCGGCCCTCTGTAGTTGGACGCCGCTCCGCGGGCTCCCTCCCAGGCCCGTGTCCACATGGCGACGGATGGCAAGGATGATCCGAGCGATGTACTCCTTGATGGGCCGTGCCACTTCGACTTCTTTGACCATGCTCTGGACCTCCAGCACTTCATCCAGCGTGAGAACGGGGGACGTTTCGGGCTCCCGGTGCTGGTTGCGATCGAGGATAGCCACCTGCTCCGCCATGTCGGGATAGCCTATCCTCAGGGACATCAGGAACCTGTCGAGCTCGGCATAGGGCAGGGGGAAGGTCCCGTACGGATCGGCCTCGTTCTGGGTCGCCACGACCCAAAAGGGCTTCGGGAGAGGGTAGGTTGTCCCGTCGATGGTGACCTGCGATTCCCCCATCGCTTCCAGGAGCGCGGACTGCGTGCGGCTGCTGCTCCTGTTGATCTCGTCCGCGAGGA
>JACQUM010000153.1 GCA_016210295.1 Chloroflexota bacterium
AGGGGGATGGTCGAAAGGGGTTTTTCATCAGCCTGCTATTGGTGCCGCGAAGCCACCACCAGCCGGGCCTAGTCGGGCTTGTGCCAGATGGGGTTGTAACAGGCGACGGTGTGCCCCGGCTCGACCTCTCTCACGGCTGGCATGGGTGAGGTGCGGCACTGGCTCGTCGCCTTGCTGCATCGCGGGATGAAGGGACATTCGTCGGGCAGGTCGATGAGGTTTGGGGGGGAGCCGGGAAGGCTGCGCAGCGCGCGGTCGGGGACATCCAGCCGCGTCACCGACTGGAGCAGCGCATAGGTGTACGGATGGGTCGGGCGGCGAAAGAGGGCCGTCGTCTCCGCCTCCTCTGCGATGTCCCCCGCGTACATGATGGCGATGCGGTCGGCCACCTTGGCCAGGAGGCCGAGGTTGTGCGTGATGAGAATGATGGCGGTCCCGGCCGTCTCCCGAAGGGCCAGGAGGCGGTCCATCATCTCGGCCTGGAGGGTCGTATCCAGGGCGGAGGTGGGCTCGTCGGCGATGAGCACGCGGGGCCGCATGGTGAGGACCACGGCCATCATCACGCGCTGGCACATCCCCCCGCTGAGTTCATAGGGATAACTGGAGATGATCTGCCGGGGGTTGGGAAGGCCCACCTCATGCATGGCCTCCAGGGTCCGCTCGCGTGCCTCCCGCAGCGGGATCTCCCAGTGAGAAAGGATGGCCTCCTCGATCTGCTCGCCGATGGTCATGACGGGGTTCAGAGAGTGGGCCGGGTCCTGGAAGACCATGGCGATCTTCTCGCCGCGGACCTGCCGCATCTCCTGTTCCGACGAGTTCAGGAGTTCCTTTCCTTCGAAACGAATAGAACCATGCACGATGCGCCCGGGGTAAGGGACGATGCGCAAGATGGACAGCCCCGTGACCGTCTTCCCACACCCGCTCTCCCCCACGAGCCCCATGATCTCCCCCGGCTGAAGGGCGAAGGTAACGCCGTTCACCGCCTTGACCACTCCCTCTCGGGTGAAGAAGTAGGTCGCCAGGCCCTGGACTTCCAGCACAGGAGCGACCATGGGGCCTCCTGACCTCTTGCGGGCTACCGGCGGGTGGCGGTCTTCCGCAGGACGATAGGGCGAAAGTTGCCGGCCCGCAGCTCCTGGATGAGGTCCCGTTCGCACTCGATGCGAGCGTTGAACTCGGTCGCGCAGGCGGCGACGTCGTCCGGACGGTGGGCGTCGCTGGAAGCGACGCCCCGAAGACCGAAGGTCTCGATGGCGTGGCTGCTGAACAGGTTCTCCACTACCATGCCCCGCCCGTTGTATGCCTCCACAGCCTCCACGATCTGATAGAGGGGGTTCTTCCTTGCCCGCTCCAACGAGCGTTGGAACCCCTGCTGAAGCGTGTCGTCCGCCAAGAGGGCGCGGCGGTAGGGGTGGGCGTAGATCATCGCCCCATCCACCGCCTCCACCATGGCGCGCAGAAAGGTGGCGCGATGCATTCCGAAGACGTAGCGCCGGAGCCCGAAGACGATGAGATGGCCATCATCCGTGTTGATTTCCACCGCTGGAATGACAAGGAAGTTGTGGCGCCGCCCCAGCGCCAAGACCTCCTCCTCCTTCCAGAACCAATCGTGGTCCGTGATGGCGATGCCGTCGAGGCCGCGCTCCTTGGCGAGGTCGATCAGCTCGTCGGGCCGGAGAAGGCTGTCGTCCGATGCAGGGAGCGTGTGGTTGTGTAAGTCGATGAGCACGAAGCTAAACGTTTTCGGGACTTGTACTTGGACCCATTATAGCATGGGCGGCCCCAGGCCCTCTTCGACGTTTCTTGACATTGTGAAAGACCTCGCATACAGTGGGTGGGGAAGCGGTGGGGCATATCGAGGCCATCCCAGGAGGATCGAGCCTGCCATGGAGATTGACAAGTACGCGACCGTCGGCGTTCTCCTCCTCCTCTCCCTCATCGTTCCCGCCAGCTTGCTCGTCCTCTCCTATCTCTTCTCCTTCGTTCGTATCCGACCCCGCCCCGACGATTCCTCCGCCCCCTACAAGCGCAAGACCTACGAGTGCGGCATGGAGACGGTCGGCCCTTCCTGGGTCCAGTTCAACATCCGCTACTACTACTTCGCGCTGCTCTTCGTCGTCTTCGACGTCGAGACGGTCTTCCTCTATCCGTGGGCCGTCCGCTTCCAGCTCCTTGGCCTCTTCGGGTTCGTGGAGATGTTGCTTTTCCTGGCGGTCCTAGTCCTCGGTCTGCTGTACGCCTGGAAGAAAGAGGTGCTCACGTGGCGCTGAAGCCCGAGCAGGGCCCTCTCTCTTCTCCCTACGGGGTCCCGCCGAGCGGGATCACTGTCTCCAGCGCCCAGATGGACAGCGAGGAGGGCGCCACCATCGAGCACCTGCGGGCGACGGCCATCGAGCCACACCCCGACGAGGTCATCGAGGTCCCCGCTGACCTGAGGCGCAATGTCATGGTCACCTCCATCGATGCCCTAGTGAACTGGGGCCGCGCCAACTCCGTCTGGCCTCTCACGTTCGGCCTGGCCTGCTGCGCCTTCGAGATGATTGCCGGGGTCATGTCTCGCTTCGACATGGGGCGTTTCGGCATGGAGATCTTCCGGGCCTCGCCGCGTCAGGCGGACCTCATGATCATCGCCGGCACTGTCACCTGGAAGATGGCGCCGGCGATCCGCCGCGTCTACGAGCAGATGCCCGACCCGAAATGGGTCATCTCCATGGGCGTGTGCGCTACCAGTGGCGGCCCCTACTACGAGACCTACAGCGTCGTCCCAGGGGTGAACCGGATCCTTCCTGTGGACGTCTATGTCCCGGGTTGTCCGCCGCGCCCCGACGCTCTACTCTACGGCGTCATGAAGCTCCAGGAGAAAATCAAGCGCGATTCTCTCCTGCGCCACCACGAGGCTCGCCAGCGAAAGGTCCTGCCGTGACGGCGGCTCTCGTGGCGGAGAGCGTGGCCCACCGGATCGCGACGGCGGTCCCTGGCGCCGTGGAGGGCACTGCTGCGGAGGCCGTGTACGTCCGGGCGGAGAGCCTCCAGTCTGTCTGTCGATTTTTGCACGACGACGCGGAGGCCGACTTCGCTTACTTAGTCTCCATTGACGTGGCCGACTTCATCGATCGCTTCGAGCTTATCTATCGCCTTGTCTCTCTTCGGCACAACCACTCCGCAGTCCTGAAGGTCCGCGTCTGGGGCAGGGAGGAGCCCACAGTCCCTTCCGTCACCTCCATCTGGCGGGGGGCGGACTTGCAGGAACGAGAGATCTATGACCTGATGGGCGTTCACTTCGAGGGGCACCCCAATTTGAAGCGGGTGATGCTCTGGGAGGGTTTCCCCGGCCATCCGTGGCGCAAGGACTTTCCGTGACGACTGGCGAGTCAGAGGCGACCGTCTTCAAGGCGGAGCCCGTCCTGCTGAACCTGGGGCCTCAGCACCCCAGCACTCATGGCGTGTTCCGCATCCGCGCCGTCCTGGACGGGGAGCAGGTGGTGCACATCGAGCCCATCTTCGGCTACCTCCACCGCGGCACCTCCAAGCTGGCGGAGGAGAGGAGCTACACCCAGGTCATCACGTTGACCGATCGCCTGGACTACCTGGCATCCATGTCCAACAACCTGGCCTACGTTCGTGCCGTCGAGGCCCTGGCAGGAGTGGAGGCGCCGGAACGGGCGAAATACCTTCGCGTGATGATGGCGGAGCTCATGCGCATCGCCAGCCATCTCATGGCTCTGGGCTTCCTGATCAACGACCTGGGTGCCTGGATCACGCCTCTCATGTATATGTTCCGGGAGCGGGAGAA
>JACQUM010000152.1 GCA_016210295.1 Chloroflexota bacterium
CAACTGAAGGGGTTGCGTAAGAGGTCTTCCACTCGAACGATCAGGTAACCACCGTTGGCGCGGTGGAGGGAGCCGGCCTTGATCATGGTGAAGTCCGTGTAAAGGGCCCCGAACTGGGCCTCTTTCTCGATGCGCCCGAAGAGGTTGTTGTAGCTGGGGTTCATCTCGACGACGACGGGCGCGCCTTCTTGTTGGCTGTTGTCCACCAGGACGTTGACCTGGTATTTCCGGAAGGACAACTCCCGCGCCCAGGGGGTCGGACCGGGGGTCTCTTCCTCCGTCTTCGGAGCCGCAGGGGCCGGCGGGGAGCCCGTCTTGAGGGTCTCGATGTTCTCCAGGATGTCTTTCTGCACCGCTCCGAGGTATTCCACTACCTCTGGGCAATCGAGGTATTTCTCGGTGAGGTCCTCGACGAGGCCGTCGACGATGTAGTGCGCGACCTGGCGATCGAGGTCTCGCAGCCTTTCCTGCGCCGTCCGCTCCATCTCGCGCGTCTGTTTCAGGACGGTCTTCAGCTCTCCCTGCAGCGTCTCGCGGCTCTTCTGGATCTCCTCTCTGGCAGAGACGGGGAGCGAGGCCATCTCCGCGTCGCTGAGAGGATGGCCTCCCAGGATGGGGACCATGAGGATGCCATAGGGCACCGTCTGAAGGGCAAAACCGAGCTCGGACGCGCGCTTGCTCATGCGACCCTGGGTGGTTTCGTG
Source organism: Chloroflexota bacterium (assembly GCA_016210295.1). Taxonomy (GTDB): domain Bacteria; phylum Chloroflexota; class Dehalococcoidia; order UBA6926; family JACQUM01; genus JACQUM01. The sequence goes on from JACQUM010000152.1 coordinate 705, forward strand.
CTCCTTGCGCAGCGCGGTGATGATCTCGTCGTGCCTGGCGCTGTACTCTTCGCTCTCGAAGGCCTTGGGGAGCTCGGCGCGGACGTGGGAGATCGTGTCCTTCATGTCCTGCAGGAGTCGGCGCCCCCGGCCGGCGGGCAGCTTGAAGACCTTGGGCTGATAGGGGTCGTCGAAGTTGTTCACGTGGCACCAGTCGAGGGGCCTCTCCTTGCGGCGGGCCAGGTCTTCCAGAAAGGAGCGGATGGCGGTCATCTTGCCGATGCCGTGGGGCCCGGCCACGTAGATGTTGAACCCGGAGTCCTGGATGCCCAGCCCGAACTGGAGGGCGGAGACAGCACGCTCCTGCCCGATGATGCCTTCGAGGGGTTTCAGGTCTTCGGTGCTCTTGATCCCCAGGGTCTCGGGATCGAAGACCCGCCGGACCTCTGTGGCGGAGAGTTTCTGCGTCATGGCTCTTTCACCCTCAACTGCGATGATAGGAGGAACGAAAGGCTGGCGCAAGCGCTCTCGGCTCCCCTCAAGAGAGTAGAAGGGAATCGTTCGCGTCCTTCTCAAGCTCCTTGAACGCATCGAACGCACCTCTATTCTCTTATATCTCCTTTCGCTGGGGAGAAGTGTAAGCACGGCCACAGCCGGAGGGAGAGGCGTTTGTTAGGCTTAGGTTCGAGTCCAGTAACAAATGCCGAGGAGGAAGATATGACACAGAGTGTGTGGATCAGAGCAGTGGTGGCCGGCCTCGTAGCAAGCGTGGTGATGGGGATGTGGCAGATGGTCATCGAGGCCGTGGCTGGGGAGGGGCTTTTCGCGCCTCCGGTTTTCATTGGCGCCACCGTTCTGCGTGAGTTACAAGGCGTGCAGGGCGCGCCGGGCATAGGCCCTTGGGAGCCACTGGCTATCCTTCTTGGGTTGATGGGGCACATGATGAACTCGGTCCTGCTGGCTCTCGTCTTCGCGGCCGTTGCGCCGAGAATCGTTCGCGCTTGGTTTGGTCTCGTCGTGCTGGGGATGGTCTGGGGCGCGGCCGTTTTCGTCGTCATGTGGGCTATCGTGATACCCCTGGTGGACCCTGCGATGCTTCGTCTCAATGGCGCGACGTTCTTCGTGGGCCATCTCATGTGGGGAGCGGCGGTGGGAGCCATTATTGGATGGGCGCCCGTCTCGGTGCAGAGGCGCCTTGCAGCGTAACCGCGCTTACAGAGTTAGTGTAGTCCATCGCACTGAAGGTAGCTTCTTCCCTGGGTAGCATGCAGGACGAGAGCAGGCGCGGAGGCCTGCCCATTTCAGAAGAGAGGAGGTCGAAATGCCCGAGCAGTTCCAGTGCCCAGCGTGCGGCGGAACGTTCAAGACGCAGAAGGACGTAGGCGACCACGCAAAGACGAGCCATCCGAAGAAGTAGTGTCGTTCTGTTGGATGGCGTCTACCACCATCGGTGAGATCGACGGGGTCCCTGGGGAGATTCTCCCCAGGGACCCCGTCGATAAGGAACACCCGTACTTCCTAAGAGCCCGCTGGTCGCTTTGCGGGTCTTTCGCGCTTTTTGGCCTGTGGATCGGCTCCTGTCTCAAAGTGAACGCTTCGCGGGATGGGGCAAGGCCGGCGCTCGGCGTCCAACCAGCCCGTCGGCGACCCCGGTCGCCTCGCATGCTAGAATGAAGAGCGATGAGCGAGCGCATTTTCATCGGCGTCGCCTGGCCCTACGTGAACGGGCCGCTCCACCTGGGACACGTCGCAGGGTGCTACCTGCCGGCGGACATCTTCGCCCGCTACCACAGGATGAAAGGGAACGAGGTGCTGATGGTCTCCGGCAGCGATCAGCACGGGACTCCTATCACCGTGCGAGCGGACAAGGAGAAGACCACGCCTCAGGCCGTCGTGGACAGGTTCCACCCCGAGTTCCTGGAGAACTGGGAGAGGCTGGGCATCTCCTGGGACATCTACACCTCCACGGGCACAGCGAACCACCGGGAGACTGCCCAGGACATGTTCCTCAAGCTCCGAGAGAAGGGGTACATCTACGAGGGGACCATGCTGCTCCCCTACTGCGAAAAGGACCAGCGCTACCTGCCCGACCGCTACGTGAACGGGACGTGCCCCCACTGCGGGTTCGAGAACGCGCGGGGGGACCAGTGCGACAACTGCGGGAAGCCCCTCGATCCGGCTGACCTGGTGAGCCCCCGCTGTAGCCTCTGCGGGACGACGCCCCAGTTCCGTGAACGGCGGCACTTCATGCTCAAGCTGTCCGCCTTCGGTGGACCCCTGTTGGAGTGGCTGAGCGACAAGGGCTCGCGGTGGCGGCCCAACGTCGTGAACTTCACGACCAAGTTCGTCTCCCAGGGCCTTCAGGACCGAGCCATCACCCGTGACATCGCGTGGGGCGTGCCCGTTCCTGTGGCAGGCTGGGAGGATCGGAGGATCTACGTCTGGTTCGAGGCGGTCATCGGCTACCTCTCGGCATCCAAGGAGTGGGCGGCGCGGCGGGGGGAGCCGGAGGCCTGGCGGCGTTTCTGGCAGGAGGAGTGCAAGGCCTACTACTTCATCGGCAAGGACAACATCCCTTTCCACACCATCATCTGGCCGGCGATGCTCATGGGGTACGAAGGGCTGAGCCTGCCCTACGACGTGCCCGCCAACGAGTTCCTGAACTTGGAGGGGCGCCAGTTCTCGACCAGCCGGAACTGGGCGGTGTGGCTGCCCGATTACCTGGCGCGGTACGACCCCGATCCGCTGCGCTACGCTCTGGCGGCGACGATGCCGGAGACGTCGGACTCGGACTTCTCCTGGCAGGAGTTCGTGCGGCGGAACAACAACGAGCTGGTGGGCACCTACGGGAACCTCGCCCACCGCGTCCTGACTTTCACCCAGCGGACCTTCCAAGGCCAGGTCCCACGGCCAGGAGAGCTGGACGCTCGCTCGAACGAGTTGCTGGGAAAGGCGGAGGAGGCCCTGGGTGAGGCGGACCGGAGCCTGGCCCTTTGCCACTTTCGGGCGGCGCTGGGGGCGGCCATGGGCCTGGCCCACGAGGCGAACCGCTACCTGGACGAGATGGCCCCCTGGCGCACGGCCAAGACCGATCTCCCGGCGACGGCCCGGACGGTCTACACGAGCATCGCGGTCATTGCCACGCTGAAGACCCTGATGTACCCCTTCCTCCCCTTCAGCTCCCAGAGGCTGCACGGGATGCTCGGGTTCACCGGAGAGGTGCAGGCGATGGGCTGGCGTACGCGAGCACCGGAGCCGGGCACGCTGCTGCCTCCGCCGGAGGCCCTCTTCGTCAAGCTGGACGAGGAGGAGGTGGTGAAGCAGGAGACGGCGCGGCTGGGCGTCGGTGCGGGCTAAGAGGAGCACGGTGACCTCGACTCTTTCCTTCCTTTCTCAGGTGGCTGCGGAGATGGCGGAGGTGGAGAGCCGCCTGCACGCAATCGGGGAAGAGAATTTCCCGTGGCTCTCCCACGTCGTCCAGTACGTTCTCGGCTCCTCGGGGAAGCGGGTGCGTCCGGCCATCACCCTCCTGGTGGGGAAGCACTACTCCTATCGTTCTGACTTCCATATTCCGATGGCCGGAGCCGTGGAGCTGCTTCACACGGCGACCCTGGTCCACGACGACACGGTGGACCACGCCTCTCTCCGCCGAGGGAGGCCGACGGTCAACGCCCAGTTCGGCCACGAGGTGGCGGTGCTTCTGGGGGACTATCTGTTCGCCACCTCGGCGGAGTGGGTCTGCTCCACGGGAAACGTCCGGGTCATCCAGCTCTTCTCCCGCACACTGAGGCTCCTGTCTAGCGGGGAGATGCGGGAGCTGTACGCGGCCTACGACTGGTCCCAGGGGCGTGACATGTACTGGGAGCGGGTGCTGCGGAAGACCGCGTCTCTGTTCGACACGGCGGCGCAGGCCGGCGCCATCCTGGGCGGTGCGCCGGAGGCGGAAATCGAAGCGTTGCACCAGTACGGAACGAACCTGGGCGTCGCCTTTCAGGTGGTCGACGATATCCTGGACTTCGAGGGGAAGGCGACGGAGGTGGGGAAGCCCGTGGGGAACGATCTCCTCCAGGGGATCATGACCCTGCCGGCTATCCTCTTCTTGGAGCGCTATGCGAGCGGTGCCCAGGCCTTCGACAAGGTGGGTCGTGACCACGACGAGGAGGCGGTGCGGCGGGCCATTGCTCTGGTGCGGGAGTCGCCCGCTATCGCCGATTCCTACAAGGTCGCCGAGGAGTATTGCGAGAAGGCGCGGCGGGCCCTGGACCCTCTGGCCGCCAGCCCCTTCAAGCGGGCCCTCCGGGAGATCGCGGACTACGTGATGGCCCGGGACCGGTGATCGCTTCGCCCTTGGGCTGTCAGGAGAGTCCAGAGTCCCGACGAGTCGAGCACATGGGAAGGGAAGTTGGATGTTACTTTGGTTGCTAGTGGAGATCGTTTGGCTCCTAGTCACTTTTGTGTGGGCCGTTATCATCCTGTCGCAAGCAACATAGCTGATAAGGCGCTCCTAGCTTAGGTCGGCGGCCCTATGTTGGTACACTTTCGACGTGCCTCTTGGTGAGGGTGAACGACGATGGCCGAGGAGTGCGTCTTCTGTCGCATCCGGGACGGAAAGATTCCTAGCCCGAGGGTCTTCGAGGACGAGAGGGCTTTCGTGATCCGGGACATCCACCCGCGCGCGCCAGTCCACCTCCTAGTGATCCCTCGTGAGCACATCCCCACCGCCCGCGATGCACCGACAGCGGGGCAGGGCGTGGTGGACCACCTGATTCGGGTGGCGAACCGCGTCGCTGACCAGGAGGGGCTAGCCGAGAGGGGCTATCGGTTGGTCTTCAACGTGGGGCGGGAGTCCGGCATGGAGGTAGCCCACCTCCACCTGCACGTGCTGGGCGGGCGCTCTCTGGGGGCGATGGGGTAGGGAACTACGCCCTCACCCTCTTGCTTCCCCCTCTCCCGTAGGGAGAGGGGGAAGCAAGAATAAGAAGCTAGGGGACACTCCCTTCGGCAAGCTCAGGGCAGGCTCTAGTACCCCGGTAGGGGGTGCAGATCCCCTGTACCCTCGTACCCTCTCGTGGGGCTTTTGCCTCTCATGGTGTTGATGTCGGGCTGGGCGTCTGCTGGGCGGCCACGGCGGTGGCGGTCAGCCATTCGGGGAGGGGGGTCCACGTGGGGGTGACCGTTGGCGCCACGGTCCGTGAGACGACGGGGCCGGTGGGCGCCGAGCGCTGGCCACCGGAGACCATGATGGCGTGATACCAGTTGACATCGCCCTCCGCCGGCTTCTCGTCGCGGAAAGAGCCGCCGGCAGGGTCGGCTTTGCCGATCTCTAGCCAGGGGCCGGTGGGCCGGGCGGCCCGCTCGACGATGATGGTATCCACCCGTCCAGGGGGAGGGCTCCAGGAGAGGAGGACGGAGGTCTTGCCCCCGAAGGCGGCATGGGTCTCCACGGCGCGGAGCCGGAGGACCTCTGGCGGTGGGAGGTCTCCTCCGGGGTACAGGACGGCGTTAACCGCTCCCTGAACGGCGTCACAGGCGCTTCCCAAGAGGAGAAGAGAGGCTGCGAGGAGCGGCAGGAGGAGACGTCGCTTCATTCTCTCGTTCAAGTTAAGGGGCACTGATTCGAGAACCTAGCGGACGACGATTTGTGCCGTCATCAGCGGGAAGTGGGCGCTACAGTGATAGCCCCACTCGCCTGTCTGGGAGAAGGTGAAGCTGTAGCTTTGTCCTTGATCGATCGCCTGGGAGTTCAGGTCAACAAAAGCGTTATGACTCGGGTGGGGATCGGAGTTCACGAAGTGGGATACCGTGTCCTTATTCGTCCATGTGACCTTGGTCCCCTTGGAGACGACGATCTGGGCGGGACTGAACTTCAGGTCTTGCATCGCGACGGAGGCCTCCGATCTGCTCGTCATGTCCACGTAGGACGCGATCTTTGAGTCTATCTGGAAGGCGAATTGCCCGCCGTGGCAGGAGCCGTCGGGCCAGCAGGCGCTGTAGACGACGAGATAGAGGCCATCTCCCCCGCCTGCTCCCAGGAGCGCTCGCAGGGCGAGCCTGTTGGCATCGATAGTGATCTTGCTAATCAACACGGGAGCCCCATCGCGAGTGAGGGTGAGAGACGACTTGTCGTGCAAGTTGAAGTTGAAATTGATGACGATACTCTCCGGGGTCTGCTGGAAGACTTGGCCATGCCGAGGGGACGAGTCCACGAAGTGAGGAGCAACGAGGTGGTCTGGCAACCCCTTTTCTGCCATCCCCTTGGGTGAGGGTTTGGTGGTCGGCGTTGCTGGTGGAGCGGCGCAGGCGGCTGTAAGAAAAACAGCGCCCAACAAAACAACGGTCAGTGCTCCGAAGGGGCTCTTGAAATAGCTACCAGAGATCATCGTCTTCCCTTTGTACGAGGCTATAGTTCGTTGAAATGTATCCCAGCTAGTTTACCCTCTGTCACCTCCTCTTGACAGTGTAGAACATTTATTCTAATCTTGGCCTCATCTTGGTTGAAGCGAGGTGACCTCTGGGCTGGGAGGCGATGGTGGTGGCTGAGTATTCCGTCACGGCCCTTCTTTCGACCTTCAACGCCCTCTATTTCCTGGCCTATCCCTGGCGGAGGAGACGCCACCGGATCGGGGCCTGGGTGCTGGGGGTGGTGAGCCTGGGGGTGGCCGTGGAGAGTTTCTATTTCGGCGTGTGGGTGTTCCTTCGAGAGACCGCAGCCAGAGAGAGCGGGGGGAGCTGGGCTCTCGTGGGAGGCGCTGGCCTGGTGGGCTCTCTCCTCATCGCCGGGCTCGTCGCCAGGCGGCACCTTCGCTGGTAGGAGGCGGAATGGCGACTGCGGCCCTGGCGGTGGCCCTGAAGGCGTCCGATGCGCGGGAGCGGGAGCTGGCCTACCTCTGCTTGCTGATGGGCCTGCTCCGGGCGGCGCGGACGGTGCCGCGAAAGAGCCTCGTCCACCTGCTGGATGCGCTGACGGAGGGGGAGGATGGCCGCTAGGCGAAGGCCGGGGAAAGAGCTTCGCGACTTCTACGCGAACTCCCTGGCGGAGGCGGAGCGGGAGATCCTGGAGCAGGCCCGGGAGGTGGAGGGGATCGACGAGGAGATCGCCTTGCTGCGGACGAGACTTCGTCAGGCTTTGGAGGAGCGCCCCGACGACCTGGACCTCCTGCTGAAGGGGATGCGGCTGCTTGTGCAGGCCGTCTCCGCGCGCTACCGGCTCTCGGGGAAGGCGAAGGAGGACCTCATGGACAACCTGGTGGGGGTGATCCAGGGGATCGGGGAGCAGGTGTACCCGGAGGCGTTCCGCGATGTCCCAGAGGCTTAAGACGGCGCTGGCGCGGCTGTTTCGGGCGGGGGGACGGGCCGGGACGGAGGGGCGGACAGTCGTCGACGTGCGTCCTCGCTCGGCCTTCGACGCGCTCCTTGACCTGCGCCTGACCTCTTTAGAGAAGCGGGTGGACGAGATGCGAGGTCGCATATACGGGCTCATCTTCCTCGTCCTGGGCGCCGTGGCGGTCCAGACGGTGCTGAGGCTGATGGGGCTATGACGACGCTGGAGCAGAAGGTCTCCGTCCGGCTGCGGCCGTACCAGGCACAGGTGGCGCGGGCCGTCCTGGACAGTGTCTTCCACCGGCGTGGGCTGACCTTCACGGTGGAGATGGCGCGACAGGCCGGGAAGAACGAGATATCGGCCCACCTGTAGATGCTGCTCCTGTGCCTCTTCGCGGGGCGCGGGGGAGACCTGGTGAAGGCGGCGCCGACGTTCGTTCCTCAGGCGCAGACAAGCATCCGGCGCCTGGTGAGCCGGCTGCGGGAGGCGAGTGTCGAGGGGCTGTGGGCGGTGGAGCAGGGCTACATCGTCCGGGTGGGTCGGGCGCGGGGCCTGTTCTTCAGCGCCGACCGCTCCAGCCACGTGGTGGGCCAGACGGCGCACCTGCTGCTGGAGGTAGACGAAGCCCAGGACATCCCGCCGGAGAAGTTCGACCGGGACTTCCGACCCATGGGCGCGGCGACCAACGTGACGACAGTCCTCTATGGGACGGCCTGGTCCTCCGACTCCCTGCTGGAGCAGGTCAAGGCGCAAAACATGGAGTTGGAGCGACGGGACGGCGTCCGGCGCCATTTCCGCTTCGACTGGCGCGCGGTGGCGGCGCACAACTCCCTCTACGCCCGGTACGTGGAGGCGGAGAGACAGCGCCTGGGAGAAGGGCATCCCCTGTTCCGCACTCAGTACGCCCTGGAGTCGCTGGGTGGATCGGGGGGCCTCTTCTCGCCGGGCCAGCGGGCGCAGCTTCAGGGGGCGCATCTTCGGCGGCGGTCGCCTGAGCCAGGAAAGACCTATGTGGCGGGCCTGGACGTGGCAGGCGGCCCCGTGGGGTCGGGAGAGCTGGAATGGGGCGGGACGCCGGAACGGGGCCGCGACTCGACGGTCCTCACCATCGCCGAGGTGGACTTCTCCGCCGCCGACGAGGTCGTGCGGGAGCCGCGCCTCCTCGTCGTCGAGCAGCGGTGGTGGACGGGCGTGCCCCATCCTCGCCTCTATGGAGAGCTGGTGGACCTCTTGAAGAAGGTGTGGGGGGTCCGCCGGGTAGCGGTGGATGCGACGGGGATGGGGGAGGGCCTGTCTGCCTTCCTGGCCCGCGCCCTGGGCAGCGTGGTCCACCCTGTGACCTTCACTCCCCAGACCAAGTCGCGCCTGGGCTTCCAACTCCTGGCGGCGGTGGAGACGGGGCGGCTGAAGCTGTACGCCAGCGACGGCTCGGCGGAGTGGCAGGAGACGTGGCGGCAGGTGGACGCGGCGGAGGGGCACCTTTTGCCTGACCGGCGAATGAGCTTCGAGGTTGATCCCCGGCGTGGCCACGACGATTTCCTCGTGAGCCTGGCCTTGGTGGCAGAGGCAGCCCGTTTGTCGCCCCTCCGCCAGGCACGGGGCCGCCCTCCTCCCTAACAGGGTGCTGAAAAAGGGGAGTGCAG
>JACQUM010000009.1 GCA_016210295.1 Chloroflexota bacterium
GCCGCCCGCGGCATCCACGGCTTCCTCGACATGAAGAAGATCTTCGAGGAGAGGGCGCCCATGCGCCGCAACATCACCCACGAAGAGGTCGCCAAGACCGCCCTCTATCTCCTCAGCGACCTCTCTTCCGGCGTCACCGGAGCCATCGTGCCGGTGGACGCGGGCTACCACATCACGGGGATGTAGCAGAGTCCTCAGGGCCTGTCTAAGAGCTATCGCGGAGAGCCCTCACCCCCTTGCCCCCTCTCCTTTAGGGAGAATGGGAGAAATTCATGGAGCAGGGGGACACCCCTGAAACTCCTGCCAGAGGGCCGATACATCGGCCCTCTGGACTCCATTGGCCAGTTGGCCAGGGAGAGGGAGAAGAAGGAAAGGGTTGTGGGGGACGTCCTTCCGCATCGCGGAAGGACAGGCTCCCCAGCCCCCCAGTCCCGAGTATCGGGACTGGACCTCCCCTTTTTCAGCATCCTGCTAATAGCTGGAGCCGCCTCCCGAGCTCGGTGTGGGGGTCGGCTCGCTCATCGCGGGGGCCGTGCCCGATTCCGTCACCGTTACCGTGGCGTTCAAGGATGGGTGAATGCGACAGGTGTAGGAGAACGTTCCCTTGGTAGCGAAGGTGAAGCCGAACGACTTCCCGGGTGCTACCTCGGGGCTATTCCATCCCTTGCCGTCCCACTGGCCGTTTTGCCCTGCGGTGAACGTGTGGGTCACGTGCTGGTTGGTCCAGGTAACGGTGGTCCCCACCGACACCGTGAGGCTGGGGAAGAGGTAGTCGGTAATTGTCGCTTGGACGGCCAAAGAAGCCGTCTGAGGGATCTCCCCTTCGGAGACGTAGATGGTGACCTCCTGGGGAGACTTATGGACGCAGATGGCGAACTTCTTCGATTGCAAGGTGGCGAGGCTGGCGTTCACCAACGTCGTCGCTTTTCCATCCACCACGTTACTGAGAGGGTAGATTACCCTAGGCGGGAGGGTGCAGTCAGTGTCATGGATGTGGCTAGGCTGACGGACACCCGTGGGGCCAGCTTTGACGTCGATCACTACCTCCGTCTTCCTTCCGTACTCCGTCAAGGTCGCCGTTCCGGATTGACCGGAGCCGCCTACCTGGCGCAGCGGGACGGTAAGGGTTGCACCGGCCTTTGGCCGCTTCAGGGGAGACGGTTTATCCGCGGGTGCCTCGACCAAGAGCTTCACGACAGGCTTGAACTGGACGCGAGGGCCCGCCAAGACCACAGACTGATCGGCGTCGAAGTCTAAGGTCACGGCCGTTGTTTTGTTTGCTGCCACCTGAATGGTACCGATGACGCGAAGCTTGTCGCTGGGGACCTCCGCCTCCTTATCCTCACCTTTCACGGTGACCACGACTTTGTTGATGCTCAGCCGGACCTGGCCGTACGAACCTTCTGGCAGAGGGTTGGAGCCCAAGACCTCCTCGAACCCTTCCACAGACACCAGGTCGAAAGTGGGCGGGCTCTCCACGATCGTCACCCATCCGGTCTCCCCCTCCGATCCGGAGCGTTGTGCCTCGATCTTGCCGGCCGTCACCACGACCTTGGTAACTCCTTCAGGAGGGGCGTCGGTCACCCGGAGTTCCAGGGTGCCAGTCTTCACAGCCGGTGCGGGCGTTGGCGCCACAGTTGGCGTGGCGGCGGCGGTTGTCGGTCCTGGAGAGACGGGCGTCGGCGTCGCGGGGGCCGTCGTCGGTGAAGCGACGGCAGGCGTTGCTGCGGGTGGGGCTAGGGTGGGGATGGGAGTTGGTGTAGGCTCTGGCTGGCAGGCGGCTGCCAGCATTAGCAGGCCCGCGACCGTTGCGAAGAGACCGATAGCCGCCCTCTTGACACTCATGGGAATCCTCCTTGACGAAGCGAAGAAATGCCGCAGCTACCAAGATATACGTGGCTGGGTGCGGCGCCGGATTTACCAGCCCTGGGGTGCTCCATCCCGCTCGCCGCGGAGCATCCGGGGCCCCGTGGGCTCCTTGCTGCCGCCCAGGGGCTCCAGGGTGACTCCGGCAGCCTCGCACTTCTCCATTGCCCATGGGGCCTTGACCAGCACCTCCACCCTCCCATCGGGGCTCACCGTGAAGGTGCCGCCGTCGGCCCGTTGGTCCCCCCAGACCAGCCAGAGCTGGTACACCCGCCCCGCAGGGGATGGCGGCAGGTTCATAGCCAGGAAGGCGGCTTCTTCCTTGGCCGGCTCAAAGATGAGGCGACCCCAGGCCCGAGGTGCTTCGCCTGTGCCCGAAAGGTCGAGACGGGCCGCGCCAGGTGCGGCGGCCAGGCGGAGAAGCTCGCGTTGGCTTTCAGTTTGAAGAACCAAGGCCTGAGCGTCGCGCTCCGCCTGCCCCACGCGAGCCGCGAGGAGAAAGACTCCCGCCGCCAAGGCCGCGAGGAGAAGGATAAGAGGGGTGACCGCGAGAGCCGTGATGGGCCTTGGAACGAGGGAGCGCCACGAGAAGGGGCTGCCGAGAGGAACAGAACCTGGCCGTCCTTCTCTTCGAGGGGCAGACTCCTGGGTGCCGATGCTCTCCAGTATCCTGTCGAACAGGTCGGGAGGCGGAGTAGCCAGTTGGGTGGGCTCCATCAGGGCGAGTCGCGCCAGGACCTCGTGGTCCTCCAAAAGGATCCCCTGGCAAGCCACGCAACCCCGGACGTGGTCCAGCAGGAGGGAGCCTTCCTCCTCCGGCAGACTGCCGAGGGCGTAGGCCGCGAGCAGCTCCTGGGCCTCCTGGCAGTCCATCAGCCCTCCCTCCGTGTGGAGAGGAGACTCTCCTTAAGTTTCTGCAAGGCGGAGCGCATGCGCGTTTTCACCGTTCCCAGAGGGGTCGCCGTCCTCTGGGCTATCTCCGCCTGGGTCAGCCCCTCGTAATAGGCCAATACCACGATCTGCTTCAACGGGTCAGGGAGCTTGTCCAGAGCCTGGTTCACATCGTGACGCACCGCTACTCTCTCCCACTCCTCGCTCCCTCCGTGGTCGCTCCCGGAGAGGCCTCGGTGTTCTCCCTCTAGAAATACGTCGAGGGGCACCGTTTGAGATTGCCCGCGAGATCGTCGCAGATGGTCGACCGCCTCGTGGTGGGCGATGGCGAGAAGCCACGTGCCGAAACGCCCGCGCTCGAAGCGATAGCTAGATGCACGCCTCCACAGCTTCAGGAACACCTCCTGCGTGATCTCCTCGGCGGCGCTGGTGCTGTCCGTCATCCGAAGGGCCAGAGAGTAGACCGGCCGGGCATAGCGCTCGTAGAGGAGGCGGAGGGCGTGCGTGTCCTTTTGGGCAATGAGAGAGGCGAGCTCTTCGTCGGGACGCGTGTCGTCCAGCATGTTGCTCCTGCGGTCCTACACCTTGGAAACGAGCTGGAGGCTCGTGAGGGCCTTTCGCCGCACGACGGCCAAGTGCTTCGTAGATTCGAGGTGAGTCAGGTCTGTCGCGATGGGAGTGAGGGAGACTCTCTTGTGGCGGACCGCCCAGATGTCCGTTCCCCTCTCCACCTGCCACTGAGGTGTCCCGCGAACGATCCAGTAGTAGTCGCGCTTCCTGTCTTTTCCCGGCTCCACCTTGTCTGTGTACTCGCGCCGCGCGAGACGCGTCACCGTGATCCCCTTGATCTGCTTGGGCGGTACGTTGGGCACGGTGACGTTGAGGAGCACATGCTTGAAGGATGTGTCGCCGACCATGAGGGGGACGAGGATCCGGGCCAGGTGGGTGGCTGTATCGAAGCGAACGTCCTTGATGGCGGCGACGGAGATGGCGAGGGAAGGAATGCGCCGGTGGTACGCCTGGAGGGCGGCGCCCACCGTCCCCGAGAGGAGAACGTCGTCGCCCATGTTGGACCCCTCGTTGATCCCCGCGACCACCGCATCCACTCCGTTGGGGATGAGGTGGCCCAGGGCGAGGATGACGGCGTCTGCCGGGGTGCCGTCCACGGTGTAGGTGGGAACGTCGGTGTTGGGGAGCTTCTGGAGACGCAGCGGGCGGTGGAGGGAGACGCTGGAGCCGACGCCGCTCTGCTCCCTGTCCGGCGCGACCACGTAGACGTCGCCCAGGGCGTGGAGGGCCTCCACCAGGAGCCAGAGCCCTGGCGCATAGATGCCGTCGTCGTTGGTGACAAGGATGCGCATTCGTCTTTTAGGCGAGAGAGGGTGTCCGACGGTCAGGATACCAGAAGGCGATGAAAAGGGATTGATGCCCCGCTCGCCTCTCGGCTCTACAGGTCATCCCAAAGGCCCTCACCCCCTAGCCCCCTCTCCCTCAGGGAGAGGGGGCTGAAATAGAAAGAACTGGGGGACACCCCCAGCCCCCTGCCAGAGGGGACTCTGTCCCCTCTGGACACCTCTCTTTCTCTTTCCCCTTTTCTCTGCCAGGGAGAAGGGGGTAGGGGGATGACGGTCGAGGCCAGGGGTAGGAACGAAGGTGCTAAACCGGGACTCTACCCTCTTTTTTCGTGCAACGCCGGATTCAGTCAAGGCGAGCCCAGGCGGCGGCAAGGCCGTGGGCGAGAGAAGCCATCTGCTCGGGCGTCCGGAAACCTTCCTCGTTGACGTAGCGGGCGATGAGATAGGCTGGGACGCCCTCGAAAAGCGGGTCGACGGCACGGGAATCCGCGGGCGTCTCCGGCGAGGTCTCCTGTGCTCCACCTGATTCCCAGACCTCCGGCGGGACCGTCAGAAGGGTCCAGGGTGCCAGTTTCATGGTATCGGCCAGGACGTAGAAGGGCACGGTGGCCTCTCGCGCCGCCAGGGCGGCCAGGAGACTTCCGACCTTGTTGATGGCCGCGCCGTCGGCGAGGACGGCATCGGCGCCTATGATGGCCACGGTGCAGCGGCGAAGCGCCGCGGCGGTCTGCGCGTCGGCCACGACCTCGACGCTTATCCCCAGGCCGGCCAGGTGCTCCGCCAGGCGGAATCCCTCCTGCCCTGGCCTCGACTCGGCGACGATCACTCGCTCCAGCGGGGGCGCCGCCTTCTCCAGGGCCTGGCGCACGGCGGAGGAGGAGCTCAGGGTGAAGACCGTCCCGTGGAGGACGGGCTGGGCGCGGAGGGCGATGGTGGCGGAGGAGCCGACGCTAAGGTGGGCCAGGCGGCGAGCGCTGCGCGCCGCCGCCTTCATGTGGTTCCCGGAGGCGGAGTGGGCCGTCTCCAGCACGGCGAGGGCGATGTTGCGGAGGGAGGCCATTACCGGCCTGGCGTGGGCCACCGCCCGGCAGGCGGCGGCCAGGCGTTCCATCGGCTCCAGCCAGGGGCTTTCCGCTACTTGTGCCAGAAGCAGAGCCGCCTCCTCCGCGATGGCTGTGGCGCCGCGTTCTCGGTCTTCTCGGAGCCGTGCGATTCGACGTTGGATTTCTTGCCAGTTAGCGGATTCCGGTGAGGAATAGACCGCCGCCAAGGCCTCGGCCAGATGGGGCACCGTCTGGAACTCGCCGATCTCATCGGGAGCTATCCACCGCGACTCCACGTGCTCCCAGTCCAGACGCACTTTCCCAGGGTCCGTGACCTGGAAGAGGACGGGGTGGACGACCCACTCGGTGTCTGTGGGCGGGTCGGGAGCGTGGACCTCCTCGCCTTGGGCAAGCAGGTAGACATTCTCCGGGCCGAGGCCCGTCTCCTCGGCGATCTCCGTCCGGGCCTGCTCCTCGGGCGTGGCGCCCGGCTCCAGGTAGCCGGAGACGGCGGCCCAGTAGCCCTTGTGGGTCTTGACCCGCTGGCTTCTCCGCAAGAGGAGGATGCGGTCTCCGTCCTCGGAGCGATGGAGGAGGAAGGAGGTCACCACGTGTTTCGTCTGCATGTTTCCCAAAGCCCAGAGGGGAGGATAGCATATCGGGGAACGAGCTTGGGGAAGGACAGGCTCGGCAATACCCGCACTATTTCTGGGCCGGGTAGCAGGTATTGGACGGTTTAAGCGGGGATAAGCCGGGCGATACCTCAGCGCTGGGACACGTCGGGCGGCTACACGCCCGACCCCGTCATCAGTCGCCCCCGTCGTCACCCCCATCGCCACCCCCGC
>JACQUM010000154.1 GCA_016210295.1 Chloroflexota bacterium
CCGCCGATCCCCGCCGTCAGCATCCCGTCCATGATCACAACAAAAACAATGACCCAGCCGTAGAAAAAGCGAGGGCGGCGGAGACGAGTGGCGATGGCCGAAGCGTTCATGTCTCTCATCGGAGGGACGGCAACGAACTCTTGGTCATAGCCGTGGACGGGACACCCTTCGGCGGCCGCGCCAGGAACCCCAGGGCCGCCGCCAAGAGCCAGGCCACCGTGATAGAGGCGAAGGCAATGTCGTACGCGCCCAGGAAGTCGTAGGCCAACCCTATGAGAAAGGTGCTCACTCCAGAGACCCAGATGGTCAAGGGCGTGGTCACGCCCCGGAGCGCTCCCAGATGCTCGCGGCCAAAGTAGCTGGCCCAGGTGATGTCGAAGAGGGCGATCATCCCCCCGAAGCTGGCGCCGTGGAGAACGGCGTAGGCGTAAAGCTCCCGCTCCGAGCGCCCGAAGGTGAGGAGGAGGAGGGAGATCCCGGCCGCGGAGAAGCAGATGCCCATGAGGTACCGCGTCGGGAAGCGCTCCGCCAAGAGCCCCCACGGGAGCTTGGATACAGCGGCGAAGAAGGCCATCACCGTCGCCACGGTGGCCGCCGTCGCCAGGGAGAAACCTTTGTCCTCCATGTAGGCGACCTGGTGGAAGAGGATGGGAGGGTTCGCATACATCGCGCAGGCGAAGGCGCCGACGAGCAGCCAGAAGCTCCGCTCTCGCACCGCCTCTCGAGGGGTGAAGGAGCGCTCCTCCCGCCCTAGACCACGGCCCCCGACAGCGGCCGCCTGAGAGGCGGGATCCCCTGGCGGATCGCCATCCGGGCGGAGACCCATGTCCTCCGGGCGACGGCGCATGAGGAGCCCGCCCAGAGGCACCATCACGGCTATGACCACCAGGCCGGTCAGGACCCAGGCGGCCCGCCAGCCGAACCGGGTGACGAAGAAGGCGATCATGGGAACAACCACCACGCCACCCGCCGAAAACCCCATGTAGCTCAAGGCGACCGCGCGTCCTCGGATGCGGACGAACCATTTGGAGACCACGGCGGGGCCGAGGAACCCGCCCATGGAGACCGACGCCGCCCCCCACAGAAGGCCGAAGGTGAGATAGAAATGCCAGAGCTCCTGCACCTGGGAGACCAGGATGAGAGAGAGGCCCGCCCCGAACCCACCTATCGCGACGAGAAGCCGGGGGCCGTGCTTCCGGTCCACGTACCGCCCCAGGATCGGAGCGAGGAACAACGGCATGATGCTCCGGACCACGGCGACCAGGGAAAGAGCGCCGCGACTCCACCCAAGCTCCGCGCTCATGGTGCGCAGAAAAACGCTGGCCCCATACCCCCCGATGCCGGCCGAGAGCATGCCGTCGATCATGACCACGAGAACGATGACCCAGCCATAGAAGAAGCGGGGGCGGCGGAGGCGTGCGGCGATGGCCGAGGGGTTCAATCTTCCCTCCACTCTGGGCTGTTATGTATCTTATCAGGAATGTGTATCCGCCGCTCTCCTTACGGCGTCAGGTAATATAGAGAGAGCCACCGTTCACGGACATTTGCCATGCGTGCCACTCAGATCTTCGGCAAGACGCTTCGGGAGGACCCCGCGGAGGCGGACTCTATCGGGCACCGCCTCCTCATCAAGGCAGGCCTCGTCCAGCAGCTCACTGCGGGCGTCTACAGCTACATGCCCCTTGCCCTCCGGGCCATCCACAAGATTGAGAAGATCGTCCGGGAGGAGATGGACGCCGCCGGAGGACAGGAGGTGCAGATGCCCGTCCTCCAACCTGTCGAGCTCTGGCGCGCCAGCGGGCGGGAGCAGGCCTTCGGGCAGACCCTCTTCCACCTCCTCGACCGCCGGGAGCGCACCCTCGTTCTGGGCCCGACCCACGAGGAGGTCATCACCGACCTGGTGCGCCGCAACGTCCGTAGCTATCGGGACCTCCCCCTTCTCCTCTACCAGATCCAGACGAAGCTCCGCGACGAGGCGCGACCGCGGGCCGGGCTCATCCGAGTCCGCGAGTTCGGCATGAAAGACGCGTACAGCTTCCACGCCCAGCCAGCCTCCTTGGACGAAGGGTACGATCGCGTCGTCCAGGCGTACAAGAACATCTTCCAGCGCTGCGGCCTGCCCGTCCTGGTGGTGGAAGCCGATTCCGGCGCCATCGGCGGGAAGGACTCCCAGGAGTTCATGCTCATCGCGGAGAGCGGCGAGGACGAGGTCATCCGCTGCTCCTCGTGCGACTACGCGGCCAACCTGGAGAAGGCGAAGAGCCGCACGCGGCCTCTCCCCGCCGAAGAGCCCCGCTCTCTGGAGGAGGTGGCGACGCCAGGGATCACCTCCATCCCCGACCTCGCCCGCTTCCTCGGCATCCCGGAGGCCAAGACGGTGAAGGCCGTCTTCTACACCTGTGACGGCCAGCCGGTCTTCGTCTCCATCCGAGGCGACCTCGAGGTGAACGAGACGAAGCTGAAGAACTTCCTCAAGTGCCAGGAGCTGCGGCTCTCCACGGAAGAAGAGGTGCGCGCGGCGGGCCTTACCGCAGGCTACGCCTCCCCCATCGGGCTCAAGGGGATACGGCGTATCGCCGACGACTCCATCACCCTGGGTTCTAACTTCGTCGTCGGCGCCAACAAGCCCGACACCCACCTGAGGAACGCCAATTACCCCAGGGACTTTCAGGTGGACGACATGCTCGACATCGCAAAGGCGGCCGAGGGACACGAATGCCAACGCTGCGGCCACCCCCTACGGTCCACGCGCGGCATCGAGGTGGGGCACGTGTTCAAGCTGGGAACGGTCTTCACCGAGGCCTTCGGGGCGACCTTCCTGGACAAGGACGGCGTCGAGCGGCCCGTCATCATGGGCTGCTACGGCATCGGCATCGGGCGCCTCCTGGGCGCCGTCGTCGAGCAGAGCCACGACGACAAGGGGATCGTCTTCCCCGCCTCCGTCTCCCCCTATTCCACCTACCTGGTGGCCCTGAACGTGGACCGGCAGGACGTGCGCCGGGCGGCAGAGGAGCTGTACGACAGGCTGCAGGCCGCTGGGATCGACACCCTATACGACGACCGGGAGGAGACGGCAGGAGTGAAGTTCAACGACGCCGACCTGCTCGGCTTCCCCCTGCGCCTCACGGTGAGCCCGCGCACCATCCGCGAGGGGAAGGTGGAGTTCAAGAGTCGGACCGCGGCGAAACCTCAGATGGTCCCTCTCGAAGGGGCGGTGGAGGCGGCTAGAGCGCTGCTAGGAGGCCCGACGGCCTAGGTCCGGTCGCCGAAGGAGGGAAGCCGGCCCCGTAGAGGGGGGGCCTCGGCGGCAGGCTTGCGGCCGTTGACGACCAGTTTCTCGGAGACGTCGCCAAAATACTGAAGCTGGCCGATATGGAACCCCTCTCCAGGGGTGAGGACCCGCGCCCACAGGGCCGCAATGAAGTCGTTCTCGTCGCGGATGTCGCCCTCCAGGATCGTTACACCCTTGGCGAACCCCGCCTTCGAGTGGGCGTCGCTCCCGCCTGTGCCCTTCCGGCCCAGGAGCTTCGCCACGTCACGAGAGAAGGCGTTCTCGCGATCGCTGTTGCCCCCGTTCACCACCTCGATCTCGTCCACGTAGGTAAAGATGGGGTGGGAGACCGCCTCCTCGGCGACGGTCGGCACGGTGGCCGGATCGGGGAAAAGAATGTTGTTGGTATGGGTCACCGCGACCCCGACCACGTCGAAGAGGAAGCGGAACGGGTGGGCGATGATCATGAAGCCGCCCTTCCTATCCATCACCCGGCGCAACTCGGCGATGGAGGAGATCCCGCTGGAGTACTCATGAAGGCCAAAGGTGAGGATGTGCCCGTACTCCGTCTTCACCTCCAGGCCGCGGACGATGACGACCCCATGGTCCTTGGCGTAGGAAACAAACTCATTGAACTCGTGAGTCCGCCAGGGCCAGTGCTCCGACAGGACGACACCGGTCAGGCCGATGCGCAACGACTCCTGGACCACATCTTGCGGAGTCAAGACACTATCAGGGCTACCGACACCAGTATGAACGTGGAGATCAAAAACGGAGGGCACGATACAAACGCTCTCCTAGGAGCTACGACCTGAGAATACCTTACAGAAAATGCAGGTTTGTGTCAATCTTCACCAGGCAGCCCGGCGAGAGAGGTGTAATTCCTAGACCGGACGCGCATCGGCTTTCGCACGCTTCTTCCGCCCGCGGCTTATGGCAAACCACCGGAGGTCTGGCTATAGTTGGAGAAAAATCCTGCCCGTAGCTTGGCAAGCCATCAGGCAGAGCGAGAGGTGACCATGCCAGACCAAGCCCTCTCCGGCGTGAAAGTGCTGGACTTCAGCCACTACATCAGCGGCCCTTACTGCACGAAGCTCCTGGCCGACTTCGGGGCCGACGTCATCAAGGTCGAACGCCCCGGCGGGGGCGACCCTGCCCGCAAGATCGGCCCCTTCCCCGGGGACGTCCCCCACCCCGAGAAGAGCGGGATGTTCCTCTTCCTCAACACGAACAAACGGAGCACCACCGTCAACCTCGACACCGACGCCGGAAAGCAGATCGTCCGTCAGCTCCTGAAGGACGTGGACGTGGTGGTGGAGAGCTTTCGCCCCGGCACAATGGCCCGCTTCGGGCTGGACTACGAAAGCGTTCGGGCCGTGAAGCCCGAGATAGTGTACGCGTCCGTCTCCAACTTCGGCCAGACGGGGCCCTATCGGGACTTCAAAGGCTCCGAGATCATCCTCTACGCCATGGGGGGCGAGATGTACAGCAGCGGTCTTGAGGACCGGTACCCCCTCATGATGGGCCCGAACATCTGCCTCTTCCAGGGTGGGGCAGCCGCCACCGTGGGTACCCTCGGTGCCCTGTACGCTGCCAAAGACCAGGGGCTGGGCCAGCATGTGGACATCTCCCTCATGGAGACCCAGGCGGGGACCATCGACCGGCGGATGGCCACGGTCCTGGCCTACCACTACTGCGGAGAGGTCCAACGGAGGACGACCCAAAGTGTGCTCGGCTATCCCATGGGGGTCTATCCCTGCGCCGATGGCTACTTCGAGCTGGTCGGAGGGTTCGTGCGCTGGCCCCAGATCGTCAAGATGCTGGGGAGTCCCCTGGAGCTCCGCGATTCCGCCTGGGCAAGCATGACCGCGCAAAGAGACCCCACGATGCAGGAGAGGTTCGACGCCATCTTCCTGCCGTGGGTCTTGGAGCGCACCAAGAAGGAGCTATGGGAGGTGGCCGAAGCGGCAGGAGTCCTCTCCGCCCCCCTGAACGACATGGAGGACGCCCTGGCGGACCCATACTTCAACCAGCGACATCTGTTCGCTCAGATCCCTCACCCCGACGCCGGCACCTTCACCTACCCGGGCAGGCCCTGGATCATGCGAGAGACTCCCTGGGAGGTGCGACGCCCGGCCCCACGGCTTGGGGAACACAACGTCGAGGTCCTGGAGCCCCTGGGGTACACCCGGCAGGACCTCGTCCAGCTCCGGGCCCAAGGAGTCATCTAGGAGGGTGCTGAAAATGGGGAGTCCAGAGGGGCGAAGCCCCGGAGCCTGCCCGGAGCGAAGCCGAAGGGGCAGGGTTATAGAGGTGTCCCCCAGATACAATTTCCCGCCTTTCCTGGCTTGGAAGGGGATAGGGGGATGGTCGAAAGGGGTTTTTCATCAGCCTGCTAGGAGCCGGGACACAGGCGAGACACCACTGAGGAGGAAGAGATGACGAAGCTGCCGCTGGAAGGCATCCGCGTGATGGACATGACGGTGGTCTGGGCAGGCCCGTATGGCGCCACCCTCCTCGCGGACCTGGGGGCCGAGGTCATCCGCGTCGAGTCCGTGAAGACCATGGCCCCTCTCACCCGGGGCTTCATGGCCCACCCGCCGCAAGCCATGATGGCAGCGATGCCTCCCCAGGCCGGTGGTTACCCCAACAGGCAGGTCGGCGACCATTCCTGGAACCGCTCCCCCAACTTTAACTCCCACGCGCGCAACAAGCTGAGCATGACGGTGGACCTCCGTACCCCGAAGGGAAAGGATGTCTTCAATCGCCTGCTCAAGGTCTCCGATGTGTTCATCGACAACAACGTCGTGGAGACCATGGAGAAGCTGGGGATCACCTACGATGCCCTCCGCGCGGTGAAGGAGGACATCATCATGGTGCGGATGCCCGCCTACGGGGACGACGGCGCGTACCGTCACTATCGGGCGCTGGGTGTCCACATGGCCGACAGCCTGGGCCACGGGCTGGTGCGGGGATACCCGGACATGGACCCCTCGGCCAACCCGGGAGAGTTCACGGTAGACGCCGCCGCGGGCACCCATGCGGCCATCGCGGTCCTCATGGCCCTTCTCTACCGCAAGCGCACAGGCAAGGGACAGCTCATCGAGCTGCCCTCCGCCCAGACCTTCACAGCCTACATGGCCCAGCCTTTCCTGGAGTACGCCTTCAACGGCAGGAAGACCACCACTCTCGGCAACCGGGACGCCTATGCGCTCCAGGGCTGCTACCCCTGTCGGGGCGACGACAGGTGGCTGGTGCTCACCATCGGCACCGAGCAGGAGTGGGAGGCGTTCTGCCGGGCCCTGGGCAACCCCGCGTGGACCAAGCAGGAGAATTTCCGCGACCATCTGAGCCGCTACCGCCATCACGACGAGCTGGACCGGCACATCACCGAATGGACTCGCCAGCAAGACCACAAGGACGCCATGCAACTCCTGCAGCAGGCGGGAGTGGCGGCGGGCGCCGTGCTGGACGCCAGGGACGCATCGGAAGACCCGCACCTCAACGCCCGAAACTTCTACCAGGAGGCTTTCACGGTAGACACCGGGACCTACCGGTACGCTCGGGCGCCCTTCATGCTCTCTGAGACTCCAGCAGACGTGCGCCGAGGCCCCGTGATGCTGGGGCAGGACAACGAGTACGTCTACAAGCAGGTGCTCGGAGTCTCGGAGGCGGAGTACGAGGAGCTGGTGGGAGAGGGACACATCGGCACCGAGTTCCCGCCCGACATGCCGTAAAGACGCTCACAATGCTCTTGAGCGCGCAACGTATGCACTTGGCATTAAGTGTCGCTCTTCTCCCTCTCACTTATTGCCTGGGCTATTCACGCCGCACAACAATAGTCCTTAGCAAGTTGATGAAAAAACCCTCTTCGACCGCCCATCCCCCGTCTGCCTACGGCGGACCGCCAATCCCGATTTCTCGGGACTGGACTCCCTTTTCCAGCACCCTGCTAGGCTTTCCCTGGTTAAGAGGAGGCAAAGTGTCACCAACCGCCTGGACAAGCACACGGTCTGGACAGGGTGAGAGGCAGCAGGTATACTAGAAGCACAAGAACCATACGGTCTTGCGGGAGCTGGGAAAGCCCGGCTGAGAGGCCCTGACGCTTCGGGGCGACCGCTCGAACCTGCCCGGGTAATGCCGAGTAGGGACAAGGCTGAGGACACGAAGCCAAGAGCGCCGCCGGTCACCCGAGCGGCGCTCTTCTTTTGCGCCGCCGGGCACCTCCACTCCCGCGAGGCCGAGAGGGAAAGAGGATATGCCTCGTCCGCTTACCGCCCTGACCGCCCTACTCCTCGCGGCCGTGCTCCTTGCCGCCTGTGCCGCGCCCACGCCTCCCCCGGCCGTGGAGCTGGTCCTCATGACCCACGACAGCTTCGACATCAGCAAGGAGGTCATCGCCCAGTTCGAGAAGGCCAACAACGCGAAAGTGACCATCCTGAAGGCCGGCGATGCCGGCGAGGCCCTGACCCTGGCTATCCTCAGCAAGGACAATCCTCCCGCCGACCTCTTCTTCGGCGTGGACAACACCTTCCTGGGCAGGGCCCTGGCCGAGCAGGTCTTTACCCCCTATCGCTCCCCGCTGCTGGAGAAGGTGCCCGAGAAGTTCCGGCTCGACCCCACCAACCACGTCATGCCCGTGGACTACGGCTACGTGACCGTGAACTACGATAGGAAGTGGCTCTCAGATCGCGGCCTGGCACCGCCAGCCACCCTGGAAGACCTCACCAAGTCCGAGTGGAAAGGCAGGCTGGCGGTGCAGAACCCCGCCACTTCTTCGCCAGGCCTCGTCTTCCTGCTGGCGACCATCGTCCAGTTCGGCGAGACGGGCGACTATACCTATCTGGACTTCTGGCGAGACCTCAAGGCGGACGGCGTCCTGGTGAAGGACGGGTGGAGCACAACCTACTATACCGACTTCACCCTGTACGGCGGGGACAGGCCCCTCGTGGTGAGCTACACGACGAGTCCTCCAGCGGAGGTCTTCTTTTCCGAGGGGAAGTACACGGAGCCGCCCACGGGCAATATCCTGGGCAAGCAGGCCTCCTTCCTCCAGATCGAGGGGGTGGGCATCCTCAAGGGGACCAAGAGGGAAGCGCTGGCGAAGAAGCTCGTGGACTTCATGATGGACACCACCTTCCAGAAAGACATCCCGAGCCACATGTTCGTCTTCCCGACAAACCAGGACGCCCCCCTGCCCGACTTCTTCCGCTTCGCCGAGTCGCCTGAGAGCCCGGCGACCATCCACCCCGTAACCATCGCGGAGAACAGAGAGCGCTGGATCGACGCCTGGACCAACGCGATGCTCAAGTAAGGAGGCAGAGACGAGCGGCGCCGCGCGAGTGACCCTCTGGGCACCCCTGGGCTTCCTCGCC
This sequence comes from Chloroflexota bacterium, assembly GCA_016210295.1. GTDB lineage: Bacteria > Chloroflexota > Dehalococcoidia > UBA6926 > JACQUM01 > JACQUM01. Next base: position 8,647 of record JACQUM010000154.1, read on the forward strand.
CTTTTCTTTCTTTACCCTCTGGCCGCGATCCTGGGCGAGAGCTTCCAGCGGGCCGGGGGCACTCCCTTCGCGCCTTTCTTCGATCTCCTGGCAGACCCCTACTATCTCGACCGGATTGGGTTCACCTTCTGGCAGGCGACGCTCTCCACAATCCTGACCCTGGCGGTAGGGCTCCCCTCGGCCTACGCCTTCGCCCGGCACAACTTCCTCGCCAAGACCCTACTGCGCTCCCTCATCACCGTTCCCTTCGTCATGCCGCCTATCGTCATGGCCTTGGGGTTCGTCGCCCTCCTGGGGCCCCAGGGGGCGCTCAATGCCCTCCTCGTGGGGCTCTTCTCCCTGGAGGAGCCCCCCTTCCACATGATGAACACCCTGGCCATCATCCTCCTCGCCCACGTCGTCTATGAGTACGCCATCGTGGTGCGGCTGGTCTCCACCTTTTGGAGCAACCTGGACCCCCGGCTGGAGGCCTCGGCTCGGGTGCTGGGAGCGGGGCCGTGGACGGCCTTCTACCGGGTGACACTCCCCTTACTCATGCCGGCCATCGGCGCCGCGGCGGCCCTGGTCTTTCTCTTCACCTTCACCAGCTTCGGCGTGGTGCTCATCCTCGGCGGCAGCTCTTACGCCACCATAGACGTCTCCATCTATACCCTGGCGATGAAACTCTTCCGCCTCCCCCTGGCCGCCGCCCTGGCCATCGTCCAGATAGCCCTTACCTTCCTGGTCATGCTCGTTTACGCCCGCCTCCAAGAGGCCACGGCGACCCGCATAGAGCTGGCACCGCAGGCCGCTACACCCCCCGGCCTTCCCCGGAGGCGCGGCTACCTCCTTCTCGGAGGCGTCAGCCTCGCCGTCTTCATCGTCGTCTCGCCCCTCCTGGCCCTGGTCGTCCGCTCCCTCTTCCCCGCCACGGGGGAGGCAGGCCTGAGCCTGGCAGGGTTCTCTGCCATCTCCTCCAACGAGCGCAATGCCTTCTTCTTCGTCTCACCCCTGATGGCGATACGGAACTCTCTCACGTTCGCCCTCCTGACCACGCTCATCTCCCTTCCTCTCGGCACAGCGGCCGCCTATATCCTGGCCCGCAGCAGAGGGTGGTGGCGCTCGCCCGTTGACGCCCTGCTCATGCTTCCTCTCGGAACATCCTCGGTGACCCTGGGACTGGGATTCCTTCTGGGGTTCGACCAGCCGCCCTTCGACCTGCGGGCCACGTGGGTCATCATTGTCCTGGCCCACTCCCTCGTGGCCTACCCCTTCGTCCTGCGGAGCGTCCTCTCCACCCTGCGGGCCATGGACCCCTCCCTCCGAGAAGCCGCCCGTACCCTCGGGGCGACGCCCCTCGCCGTGTTCCGCCTCGTGGAGCTGCCCCTCATCTGGCGCGGACTGCTGGTGGGGGCAACCTTCGCCTTCGCCGTCTCCATCGGCGAGTTCGGCGCCAGCCTCATCCTCGTCCGACCGGAGTACACCACCATGCCGTTGGCCATCTTCCGATACCTAGGACAGCCCGGAGGCCAAAACCTGACGGAGGCTCTGGCCATGACCACCCTTCTCATGGTCGTGACCGCCGCGGGCTTCCTTATCATCGAGAGGCTTCGCCCTCGAGGAACGGCGGAGTTCTGATGGCCCTCTTGGAGATCGTGGGGGCCACCAAGCGCTACGGCTCCACCCTTGCCCTGGACGACCTCTCCCTCTCGGTGGAGCGGGGAGAACTGCTGGTGCTGCTCGGGCCCAGCGGCTGCGGGAAGAGCACGTTGCTCCGTCTCATCGCCGGACTGGAGAAGGCAGACGCGGGCACCGTCACCTTCCAGGGAGAGCCGCTGGCGGGCGTGCCGCCGGAGCGCAGGGCCTTCGGGCTCATGTTCCAAGACCTGGCGCTCTTCCCCCACCTCAGCGTCCACGAGAACATCGCCTTCGGCCTGCGGAGGCGTCGCCTGCCCGGTGCGGCCATCAACCGGCGGGTCGGAGAGCTGCTGGGGCTGGTGAACATGCCCGGGTACGGCGCCCGCCAGGTCCACCAGCTCTCCGGGGGAGAGCGCCAGCGGGTGGCCCTGGCCCGCTCCCTGGCACCCAGCCCCCGGCTCCTCATGCTGGACGAGCCGATGGGGGCCCTCGACTGGACGCTGCGGGAAGAGCTCTACACCGAGGTGCGACGCATCCTGAAGACCGTAGAGGTCGCCTCCCTCTACGTCACCCATGACCACAACGAGGCCTTTGCCGTGGCGGATAGGATCGCCGTCATGCAGGCGGGCCGCATCGTCCAGAGCGGCAGCGCGGAAGAGGTGCTGAGGGCGCCCGCGTCCGAGTTTATCGCTCGCTTCCTCGGCTACCGCAACATCTTCCGAGGGCACGCGAACGCTCAGAGAGACGCCTGGGAGACGGAGATCGGCTCCCTACCCTACCCCGCCATCCACGCGCCGGAGGCGGCGCTCCTGGTCCCAGAGCAGGCGGTCTCCCTGGAGCCACGAGGGGAAGGCCCGACGCTCCGGGTGGAGGGAAAGCTCAGGGAAAAGGTCCTGCGGAGCTGGTACTACCGCCTGCAGGTCGCCGTGGGAAGGGGGGACCTCTTCTTCCTCGCGCCTCGCCAGACGGCGGACTCCCTGGAAGTAGGGACCCATCTCACGCTCTACATCGACGTGACGGCAGTCCAGACCCTGCCTGCTGACGATGGGCAACAGCGCAAGAATCGGCAAGCATAGCAGGGTGATGAAAATCTCCTTCGTCCATCCCCCTGTCCCCTTCCAAGCCAGGATGGGCGGGAAATTGTATCTGGGGGACACCC
>JACQUM010000156.1 GCA_016210295.1 Chloroflexota bacterium
GCGCCGACCACCCCCACGCCCCGGAGGAGCTCGGTGAGCGTGAGGACGAGGTCGGTGGCGGTCACTCCGGTCTGGAGCTCGCCGGTCAGCTTGAAGCCCACTACCTGGGGGAGGAGCATGTAGTAGGGCTGGCCGAGTAAGACGGCCTCGGCCTCGATGCCGCCCACGCCCCAGCCCAGGACGCCGAGACCGTTGATCATCGTCGTGTGGGAGTCGGTGCCGACCAGCGTATCCGGGAAAGCGTCAGGGCCGCCAGGCCCTGACCGGGTCGTCACGACGCTGGCCAGGTATTCCAGGTTGCCCTGGTGAACGATGCCCGTTCCCGGCGGGACGACGCGGAAGCCCTGGAAAGCCCGCTGGGCCCAGCGGAGGAGGCCGTAGCGTTCCCGGTTCCGCTCGAACTCCTTCTCCACGTTCAGGGTGAAGGCGAGGCTGCTACCGAAGAAGTCCACCTGGACGGAGTGGTCGATGACAAGGTCTATGGGGACGAGGGGGTTGATCCGCTTCGGGTCGCCGCCGAGGCGGGCCATGGCGGAGCGCAGGGCGGCCAGGTCCACGATGGCCGGGACGCCAGTGAGGTCCTGCATTAATACGCGAGCGGGCATGAAGGGGAACTCTCGCTGGGAAGGCGAGCGAGGGTCCCAGCGGGCGGCGCTGGCGACGTCCTCTTCGGAGATGACGCGGCCGTCCGCGTTGCGAAGCGCGTTCTCCAGCAGGATGCGAATGGAGAAGGGTAGGCGGTCCAGCTTGGCCATGCCCGCCTTTTCCAGAGAGGGAAGGCTATAGAAGGCCAGGGAACCCTGGGCGGTCTGAAGCTTCTCCCGGGCCGCCTTGTGGATAGATTCCCCTGCCATGGGCTTTTCTCCTTGTGTGGGCGCTCGTTGCGTGTTTGCTTTGCTCAGAGTCCTGAAGAAACTATGCCACACTGCTTGCCGCCTTGTCACCGTCGGGGTAGTCGCGGGACTCATTCAGGAGGACTCAGCGAAGCAACCGCTTCAGTGGAGCTCCGTTATAGGTATTGGCAGGAGCCTCCGCATTGGGGGCACGGGCGTGGGAGCGGCAGCGCGCTGCTAGGACGCCAAAGCGTCCGGCAGGAGGGCCGGCCAGCGCTGGAGCTGACGGAGGGCACGCTGCTCCAGCTGTCGCGCTCGCTCTCGGGATATCCCGAAGTTTCGCCCGACATCTGCGAGCGTCTGCGCGCTCTCTCCATTGAGCCCGAATCGTAGTTCCAAGAGGCGATGCTCGCGGGGCGGGAGGGATGTCAGGGCCTGGAGCAACTCTGCCCGGGCTGCGGATTGGATCACCTGCTCCTCCATTCCCGGGCTCTCCAGGTTGGGCAGGACATCGGCCAGGGTGGTCGTTTCATCGTCGGAGACGGGGACGTCCAAGGAGAGGACGTCCCCTGGAAGGATAGAGAGGCGCTGCACCTGGCTTTCCGTCAGGCCAGCCTCCTGGGCGAGCTCGGAGAGGGTCGCCTTCTGGCCGGTCAAGCTCAGGCGGCGCTGCCGCAACCGCTCCAGCTTCTGGAGCGCTTCAACGGCGTGGACAGGCAGCCGGATCAGGCGGCCCCTCTCCGCCAGTGACCGGACGATAGACTGGCGAATCCACCAGGTGGCGTAGGTGCTGAACCGGCACTTACGGCGGTAGTTGAAGCGGCGGACTGCCTCCATGAGCCCGGTGTTCCCTTCCTGAACGAGATCGAGGAGGGGGATGTTCCCTCCGATATAGCGCCGGGCGATGCTGACGACGAGGCGGAGATTGCATTCGGTGAGGCGACGTTTCGCGCCCTCACCTGCTGCGAGAAGAGAGTTCCAATGCGCCTCCAGGGCGCCCTGGTAGGGAAGAAGGGAAGGACGAAGCGCCTCTGGGCTCGGGCTGGGCTGGCCAAGAGGGAATGTCTTGCCAAGCTCCTCCACTGCGTTTGCCGGAAGGAGCCGGATGTCTATGGAGAGATGGACAAGGGTTTTTCCTACCTCAGGAGCAGAGATACCCGTCCGTTTCGCTGCCTGGATGACTAGTCTTTGGTCGGGTTCGTAGTCGATGAGGGCCAGAAGACCCGGGCGGTAGAGGTCGGTGAAGCGGGTCACCCTTCCGCCGAGGAGACACGCGGCATTGTGGATGGAGTGGAGGATCTGGGCGCCGACATCCTGGGTGATGGCGCCGTGGTCCTGTTCCGGCGAGCGGCCACGATGCCCCAGGAGGCTCTGGAGGTGGTCCGCCGTCTCGCGGGTCCTGCCCAGGGCCTCTTCCTCTTCTTGCTTCAGGAGCGGGATCCGCCCGATGCTCTGGAGGTAGGCGGTGGTGCTGTCTATCGTCTCCCGCTCTCGCGTGCGCCGTGAAGACTGGACAGGCGACATGGTGCTCCTTCTCGCCTCTCGATCCTACGTGCGGCGAGAGGCGGGTACTTTGACCAGAGTGACGGGTACGGGGGCCTCCTGGAGAACGCGGCCAGCCACCTGGCCAACGGGGCCAGAGCCGCCCTCCGCCCATCCGTAGGTGGCCATGGCAATCTGGTCCACCTGATGCTCTCCGAGGAACCGCAGGATTTCGCTGGCGGGATCGCCCGTCGTTACTGACCAGGTGACTTTTGTCTTGCCCCCGATCTTGCGGGCAAGCGCTTGCAAATAAGTCTGGGGGTTCTCCTGGGGGTTGCTCCTTTCCAGGGCGAGGGAGGATGCGGGAGTGGCTGGGGCCGGGACGACATGGAGCAGATATAGCTCGGCGCCCAGGGCGGCGGCAAGACTGCGGGCGACCTCCAAGACGCTCTCCGCGAGGGAAGAACCATCCAGGGGGACGAGGATGCGTTTCAAGGCCATCACCGCGCCCCGACGAGCTCCCTGGGCTCTGGGACCGCCACGGGAACCAGGGCCCGGGCGACAACGGTGTAAGCCGCTGGCCCCTCGGCGTCGACCGTCCAGGTGAGACGGGTGATGGTGGCGCTCTGGAGGTCGCCGTGCTCGCGTGTCAGGGCCTGGAGGACCTTACGGATGGCGTCGATCCATCCCTCGGTGGACACCTCTGTGCGCTCGACGGTCCGATAGGCTAGCATCGCAGGACCTCCCCTTCTCGTACCCGACCGTTGGGCTGAGCCTAGCCTATAAGCGGGGGGCGGAACGGGCGCTGAACAAGGAGGGGAGATTCCTGAATTCTCCCTGAACAGGAGGAAGGCAAGTCCGGAAGGGTCTTCCTCTCTGGGTCCCCCTCTCCGCACTCCCCCCTTTTTGTAGGCCGGGCGGGCTTATCCCACTCTTTGTGCAAAGCCCTCTCTGGGAGGCCTCGTACAAGATGTCATTCTGAGTCCGCCGCAGGCGGGCGAAGAATCCACGATAGGTAGGCCTTTCCCGAAGTTCATCCTGAGGAACGAAGGGCTCAGGGAGACAGAGAGCCTCAGTCACGAGGGGGAAAAGCCGGAATGCTACTTTTCTGCGCAAAGCGTCTCTGGGAGAGGAGACCTCTCTGGCTCAGAGGAACATTCTGGATACCCGCTAGTTTTGAGCAGGCACTCGAGTCTCAGACCTCAAGCGAGCCGGCAACGGAGTCGCTTCGGATCGGGGCTCTTAGCTCTCTTCTTGAGGGGAGGCGAAGAGATACCCCACGCCGGGCTCGGTGCGGATGTAGCGGGGATGCTCGGAGTCGTCGCCGAGCTTGCGCCGCAGACGGCGGATGTAGGCCCAGAGGTAGTCGCTCTCCTCGCCGTACTCCTGGCCCCAGACGGTTTGGAGTATCGCTCGGTGGGTGAGGACCTTGCCAGCGTTACGGGCCAGGTGGGTGAGGAGGTTGTACTCCGTGGGGGTGAGCCTGACCTCCTGACCGCCGCGAGTGACACGACGAGCCGCGAAGTCGATGGTCAGCTCGCCGACCGTGATGGGAGGGAGAGCTCCGCTCCGAGAGGAGATGGTGCGGCGCAGAGCCGCTCGGACGCGGGCCAGTAGCTCCTCGATGCCGAAGGGTTTGGTGAGATAGTCATCAGCGCCCAGGTCGAGGGCGCGCACCTTGTCCTGCTCTCTCCCGCGGGCGCTGAGCACGATGATAGGCACGTCCGATTCCTCGCGGATGCGGGAGCAGACCTCGAAGCCGTCGGGGCCGGGCATCATCAGGTCAAGGAGAATGAGGCTGAGGACGTTCTCCGAGGCCAGCTTCAGGGCCTCCAGGCCGTCTGTCGCCGTCAGGACCTCGTAGCCGCGGGCTCGCAGGTTGGCGCTGACGTAGCGGATGGTCTGAGGCTCATCGTCCACGACCAGAATGCGGGAGTTCTGCATCACGGCCCCCCTCTTGGCCTCGGGACCCGCCTGTTCTGTCGATGAGAGGCGGGGGCGCGGGGGAGCGTGAAGAGGATGCGCGCCCCGCCTGCCGGACCTTGCTCGATCCAGATCCGGCCTCCGTGGGCCTCCACGACAGCCTTGCACAGGGTGAGGCCCAGACCTGTGCCGGGCGGGCGAGGCCGCCCGTCGGGCATGGGCAGGCGCACGAACCTTTCGAAGACCGCCTCTCGTTTGTCCTCCGGGATTCCAGGGCCCTGGTCTGTGACGCTGAAAAGGACGTCCCGTTCCCGGCGCTGGGCCGCGAGGGTGATCTGCGTGCCAGGCGGAGAGTATTTGGCGGCGTTCTCCAGGAGGTTGCTGGTCACATGCAAGACCTGGTTCGCGTCCACCAGCACCGGAGGAAGCCCCGGTGGAACGCGAAGGGCCACAGAGTGATCCCGAAGGAAGGGTTCGGAGGCGCGGGCACCTGATTCCAGGAGGTCGCGGGGCTCTACGGCGGTGACGTTTTGAGCGATGTGCTGCCCGCTTTCGATGCGCGAGAGGTCGAGCAGGTCGGAGACCAGGCGGGCCATCCTGTCCGTCTCTTGGACGATCCCCTCCAGGAACTCCCGCTGCGTGGCGGCGTCCCAGGTCACGTCTTGCTGGAGCAGGGAGGTGGCGAAGCCCTTGATGTGGCCCAGGGGCGTTCGCAGCTCGTGACTCACCAGGGAGGTGATACTCTGGCGAAGCTCCTCGACGGCGTGACGGTGGCTCACGTCCTGCACGACGACGACGGCGCCGACGACTCTCCTGTCCCTATCCCGGATGGGTGCGGCGGAGACATCTACAGGGAGACGCCGGTCCCCTTTCATGGGGAGGAAGACCTCTATGGGAGGGACCACCTCTCCTGTCTGGATGGCCCGGTGCATGGGGGTCCGCTCTGGTGGCAAGGGACGTCCGAGCCCATCCTGAAGCGGGATCGCCTCGGTGCTCGGGTGCCCCCGCAAGGCAGAAGGAGAGAGGCCGAGGAAGGAGGCGATTCGGTCGTTTGCGAGCTCGATGGCCATCTCTTTGCCGACGGTGAAGACTCCGGCGCTCACGCTTTGGAAGACGGCGCTGAGGGCGTTGCGCTCCTGGGCTATCTCGCCGAAGAGTTGGGCGTTGCGGATGGCGATGGCAGCCTGGTCGGCCAGCGCCTCAAGGACGGGCCGAGCCCCTTGAGGCACGGCGTTGGGCCGCAGGTAGTCCACGCCGAACACACCGTAGATCTCGCCCGCCACGCGGATGGGGATGTGAATGAAGGAGCGGATCCCCTCGCTACGTACGATCCCGAGGAGGGGACGGAGCTCCCGGCTGGTGTCCTGGACAACGAGGGACTCTCCGGTCTCCACCACCCGGCCGATGACCGTCTGGCCAATGAGTACCTCTCCCAATGCCCTTGTTTGGGGAGAGTAGCGGTAGAGGGCCCCCAGATGCAGGGACCGCCTTTCTCGGTCCACGATGAACAGGTGGGCCTTGTCGGCCTCCAGAAGGGTAGCCGCCGCGCGGACGATGGTGTCCAGGACCTCGGGGGCGTCCAGCGAGCTGACCAGGGCCCTGCCGATCCGGTTCAGGGCCTCGACCTCCAGGGTCTTCTGCTCCGTCGCCTGGAGGTGCCGTGCGTTGCCGATGGCAGCGGCGGCGACGGCGGCGAGAGACTCGACGAGTCTCTCATCCTCCTCGTCGAACTCCGGCGCTCCTTCCTTCTCCGCCAGATAGAGGTCCCCGAAGGTCTCTTCGTGGGAAACGATAGGCGCTCCCAGGAAGCTGCGCATGTGTGGGTGGCGGGGCGGAAAGCCTGCAGCGTTAGGATGTGCGGCGATATCGGCGACCCTCAGGGTCCTCTTCTCCTGAATGATGAGCCCGAGGAGGCCCTTGCCCTGGGGGAGGGCACCGATGGCTTGTCGTTGCTCCGGGGTCACCCCGTGGGTGATGAACTCCTGAATGCGTCCCTCCGGTCCCAGGACAGCCAGGGCCCCATACCGAGCACTCGTGAGCCGACAGGCGGATTGGACGATCTTCTCCAGCAGGGGCTGGAGGGAGAGCTCTGAAACGAGGCTGAGCACGGCTTCGTTCAGAGCCGCGCTCTGTCGTTCCTGCTTTTCGAGCCGCTGTCGAAGAGCCGGCTTCTGTTCACGCGGCTCTGCTGCGGCGTCTGTCTTTTTCGCCATGCTCTCCCCAAGCCTATTCCAATTATATCGGAACTCGTGCCAGGGCCTTGCTGCCTTTTCGCTTCCGTCGCGGCTGGTCTGTTCAGGGGATGTTCAGGCCAGAGGAAGAGGAGTTCAGGCCGCGTTTTGTTCCGCCTCGTATTGAGTGTATTGATTGCGCTGCGCGAGGGAGGGAGATGTTTAACAAAGTCCTGGTGCCTCTGGACGGCTCCGCGCTGGCAGAGGGGATCATGCCCTACGTGGAAGAGATGGGCGTGCGACTGGGTAGCGAGGTAACTCTGTTCCACGTCGTGGACCCGGACACGCTGGACTCCCACGATCCAGAGCATCGGGTGTTCATCGAGCAGCTGGTCAGCAAGGCCCAGACGCGTGCCGAAGACTACATACGCCGGGTGGTCCGGGGGCTCAAAGAGAAGAAGGTCGCCGTCCAGACGGATATCGCCGTGGGACGAGCGGCGGAGGAAGTAGTTCGCAAGGCGGAGGAGGGCGGGTACGATCTCGTGGCCATGTCCACCCATGGGCGCTCCGGGGTGGGGCGATGGGTCTTTGGCAGTGTGGCCGACCGTGTGCTCCACGCCACGAAGGCACCTGTCCTCTTGATTCGGCCCGATAAGACGGTGGCGGACGGCCTCTTTCGCCGCGTTGTCGTCCCGCTGGACGGCTCGGAGCTGGCAGAGGCGGCCCTGCCCTTCGCGGAGGAGCTGGCGGGCCGGCTGCGGCTCCCGGTGGGGATCGTCCAAGCGGTGCAATATCTGGTGGGAACGGAGTTCGGCCTCTACGTGGAGGACCCCCGGGGGATCATGGACGCGGCGGCGAAGGAGTATCTGGACCGTGTCGCGGAGAGAATAAGAGGGAAGGGCTTGCAGGTCGAGGCGTCTGTCCTGTGGGGGATAGCGGGGGACCGGATCCTGGAGTTCGCCGAGAGCCGGCCGGGGACGATCATCGTCATGTCGAGCCACGGGCGCTCTGGGGTGGGGCGCTGGGTCTTCGGGAGCGTCGCTGACAAGCTGGTGCGGGGGGCGGCGGGGCCCGTCCTGGTCATCCGCTCTCGCTCTTTAGGGCGATAGCCCTGAGGCGAAAGGGCCTCCCGTTCTATAATAGAGGAGGGAAACAGGCTGCCCGCCGAACCCGTGTCAACGGGCGGCGGTGGCCAGTTTCAGGAGGCCACCCATCCCGCCGCCTTGTTCGCTCAGGACCTTCGCGGCGGGGCCATGGACGATCTCGACGCTGGTCCCGTTTCGGTAACTCAGGCTGACCAGCTCACGTCCCAGGTCAACTGGGTAGGTCGAAGTCTGACAAAGGGAGCAACGGGTCTCCTCGGCAGGCGCCAGGTGACCGCAGGCAGGACACCGGCGACCGGGGATTGGGTCCCCGTCTCCCGCAAGGACGAGCAGATGCACTCGTCGCTGCTCCGCGGCATAGGCGGTAGCGTAAGGCCCCAACACGGCACCTTCGTTTTTCGCAGCCCTCGTGACTAATTCCGAGACCATCGTCTCCTCAGCGTGCCGCTCCTCCCTCGCCGCCGCTTGCACTGCGGCATCGCGAAGGGCCGCTTCCCCAGCGTAGCCTGGCACAGAGCCGTTCCCTTGGAGCAGGCTCGCGAGCGATCGGGGAAGCGCCGCGCGAAGACCGGAGACCGCCTCATCAGGACCGGCCAAGAAGAGGCGACGCGTCGAATACTCCCGCCCGGTCTCAGACATCAATTCGGCGACACGCCGATAATGCCTGCGTTCACGCTCTGCCTCGTACTGCTGAGACTTGGGTGCGCTCAACCGGTCGGCGCGGGTCGTCGCGCGCGACTTGTGGGGCACCGGGGAGCGCACCGACCTCCGATACACGACTTCACCGGCCTGTATCGCGAGGAGTGTCGCCCGGTTGCGCTCGATCAGACAGGCCATAACCGGCTCCAACTCCTCCAGCACGTCGAGCGCTGGGTAGACGTCTGCTCCGGGACCGAAGCGGACGGCGTCCTGTGCCGGCAAGGCGGGGAGGAAGACTGTCGCCACAAGGCCATCCTGTGCGCTCGCGAAGAGGCCGAGTCCGCGCTCTGCGAACTTGGCCCGCGCGATGAAATCCTCGATGGGTCGCCGGGCGATGTCGAATTCCTTCTGAAGCTCCGGGTTCGACAACGCGTCACGGGCGGCATCCAGTTGGCCCTTGACACGCAGGAAGACTTCATGGTGCGGGTCCTCCCCCGGTCGCACGTCTCGATAGATGACGAGAGGGTCGGCAGCCGCGTAGACGGACAGGAAGCGTTCAGGTCTCTTCGCGAGTTCCAGGACACCAAGAAGGTCTTGGCGACGAGTCCCCTCATGAGACGTCACGGTCGCACCTCCATGGTCCTCGGGTGGTCTCCGTGCCACACGCTTAAGACATGAGCTCTCGCACAGCAGCAGGAAAGGCCTCCCTTGCCTATCTATCTGGTGAAGAAAGAGCCTTCACCACCCCCGAACATTCGCCTTAGAACTGCCACCACTCGTACCACTTGCCCAAGGGGAGCTCCATTATGACCAGGTCGTGCGGCTTGCCTGTGGAGTCCTTCACGTGATACGGCAGCGTGGCAACGGTGATGAAACCCAGCCGCTCCGCAGCCTCTATGGCTTGCGCCTCCTCGTCCGCCGCCAGCTCGAAGAGGAGCCGCTCCAGGCCAGCGTCTACGGCGATGTTGATGAGATCCCGGAGCATCATGGTCCCCAGGCCTCTGCCGCGGTAGGCAGGTTCCACGACGATACGCACCTCTCCCATATGGGACCGCGCGATAGCTCGCCGCCTGTGCAGGGTGGCATTGGCCACGACATGGCCGCCGTCAACCGCGAGCAGCGGTACCGCGCGGTTATAGTCGAGATTGCGTGACCACTGAGCGATGACCTCGGGAGAGGTCACGTCCTCCTTCAGGTAGCGCCGGTCCCCCTCCGGCACCCGGCAAAAGAACTCAAGGAGAGTGTCTTCATCCTGCGGCGTCATGGGTCGCAGTGTGAGGGACGTCCCATCCAGCAGAGTGACTTCCTTGGGGTAGTCCGAGATCTTGTAGACCCGGACATGGTCTCCCGTGTGCGCCTTCCTGCTCGCTTTCGTTGCCATTGGCGCAAGTCCTCCTTTCCAATTTACCTCGTGTCCATGCGGTTGGTCTACCCGTTCCCAAACTATCTAGGGCTTCTGCGCCGCCGCGTCTCCTGTCGCGTCCGAATGTCTCCACAGAGGGCAGGACTTGTTCCGCGAGGGCGGAGCCGTTCAGGGGCACTGGAATCTTTCCGAGCATCAAGGCTAGCTTCCCTATCCACCCGTCGAGCGGGCCGCGTCTTGATACCTCAATGTTCGCTGCCAGCGACCGATAGTCCCCTGAACCGCGCGGCGTGGCGCCTGAAGGAATCCTGAAAATCATGGTCCCGTCTCATGGCTCAGGGCAGCGCGACCCGCGGATACGTCACACCATCATATCGTCGATCATCCTCGCCTTGGTGCTGGCGGTCGTGGCCTAGGTTCTCCCCGGCTCTTCCCTCCCCTTCGCGGGGACGCTGAGCCATGTCTCCGTCGGGCTCAGCCGGTGACTGGAGCGATCGATGGCCCCGTACAAGGGAATGACGACTCGAACATCGTGCCCGCGCTGGACGAGGGCCTTGGAGAGGCCACTGATGATGTCGCCCAGGCCGCCCGCCCTTACGAAGGGGGCCATCTCCGCGGCACAGAAGAGGATGTTCATGCCTGTGATGTTAGCGTCTCTCAGGGAATAAGAGACGGGACGCCCACGAGCATCCCCCGTCCCCTTCCCTTCGACAAGCTCAGGGTGAGCGGATGCGCTGGTTGTCACTCTGAGTCCCGACGCAGTCGGGACGAGGAATCTGTGTTCTATCGCCTCCCGTGGCTGTCTCGGTATCTCTGCACGTGCTCGAATACTACTTCATGGGGACAAATCCGCAGGAATAGGCCAAGACCGAGGGTGATCACCAACAAGTCATCGAGCTGCCCGACAAGGGGGATGAAGTCGGGCACGAGGTCAATGGGGCACGCGATGTACAGGAGGATGGCAGGAAGGATTAGCTTCGCTCTTAGGGGCACACGGCGGTCTCGGAACAATCGTACGAGCACCAGGTACTTGCCCTTGATGGGCAACGAGAGATATGCCGCCAGCGGTCCTGGCTTGTTCACGTGTGCGTCAACCGAGCCGGCTCTCTCTTATCCTCCCGCTCGGGCCAGCCTGTCCCCCTCGATGGCGCCTTCCATGGCCTTCACCGCTACCTCGATCTGCCTGTCGTCGGGCTGACGAGTGGTCAGGGCCTGGAGAGCCAGGTTGGGCAGGATGACCAGCCGCACCAGCGGGTTGCCGGCGTGGGCCCCGCTCCACCGGATGATCTCGTAGCTCACCCCTGCGATGACGGGGAGCAGCGCGACCCGCGAGAGGACCCGCTCCAGCAGGGGGGGCGTGCCAAGGAGGACGTGGAGGAGGACGGCCACCACGAAGACGACCAGCAGGAAGGCCGTGCCGCACCGGGGGTGAGCGGTGGGGTAGCGGCGGATCTTTTCGGTCTCCAGGGGCTCCGCGTGCTCGTAGGCGTGGACGGTCATGTGCTCCGCGCCGTGGTAGGCGAAGACGCGTCGGATGTCCGGCAGGAGGCTCACCGCGGCGATGTAGCCCAGGAAGATGGCCAGGCGCACCACACCCTCGACGACGTTGCTGAGGAAAGGGTCGTCAATGGCGCGGTCGAAGAGGCCGGTGACGAGGACCGGCAGGACGAAGAAGAGCCCCACGGCGAAGAGGAGGCTGAAGGCCAGGGTGCCCCAGAGGGCCACGGCGGGCAGCTCTTCCTTCTCGCCGCTGTCCTTCTCGACGGCAGCTTCGGCGGAGAACATGAGCGCCCGCGTCCCGACGACCAGCATCTCGGCGAGGACGATGACTCCTCGGAGGAAGGGAACGCGTCGAAGCCGAGTGGCCCAGCCCCACCGGAGGGGGTCGCGCCAGACGGCGATCTCCCCGTTGGGACGGCGGACGGCGATGCTGACGCAGGTGACGCCGCGGATCATGACCCCCTCGATGAGGGCCTGGCCTCCGTAGGGCGGTCTCTGCTCCACGTGCCCTCCAGAGATACCGAGAGGGCGAGTCGGCTCGCCCTCTCGGATTCGAGTCTTTGCCTGGGTTCTCTCGGTCTATTTCTTCGTGGTTGCGGCGCTGTAGCGCTTCCGCAGACGCTCCACCCGGCCCTGGGTGTCCACGAGGCGGATCTGGCCGGTGAAGAAGGGATGGCAAACGTTGCAGACTTCGACGTGCATCTCCCGCTTGGTGGAGGCGGCGGTCCAGGTATTGCCGCACGAGCAGACCACTCGTGCCTCGCCGTAGATGGGGTGGATGTTCGGCTTCATGGCTCTCTTCCTTGTCGGGCGTCTATGGGTAGACGCTCACCTTTTTTCGTTCCTGGGTGGCGTGCTCGAAGGTCACCCGGCCATCAATGAGGGCGAAGAGGGTGAAGTCCTTGCCGAGCCCCACGTTGTTGCCCGGACGGATTCGGGTCCCGCGCTGCCGGACGATGATCGTCCCGGCGGAGACCTGCTCTCCGGCGTACCTCTTCACGCCCAGGCGTTTCGAGTTGCTATCGCGGCCGTTGGAGATGCTGCCGCCGCCCTTTTTGTGCGCCACGTTTATTCTCCCTGCTTCTCTCTCGTCTCCGAGGGTTCCTGCGCTGCTGCTGGAGAGGTCGCTCGCCGGTGCCTTCTGGGCGGCTTTGTCGCCGGTGGCGGGGTCACGATCTCTTGCACCAGCAGCTCCGTGTACGGCTGTCGGTGCCCGTTCTTCCGATGGTAGCGGGTCTTGGCCTTCGTCTTGAAGACGATGATCTTTTCGCCAAGACCCTGCTCCAGGACGTCGGCCAGGACCTTAGCCCCCTCCAACACCGGATGTCCCACCGTCACCGCGTTGCCGTCGGCGACCAGGAGCACGCGGTCTAGCTCCACCTGGTCGCCTTTGTAAACGGGCAGCTTCTCCACGCGGAGCTTCTGCCCGGGCTCCACGCGGTACTGCTTTCCGCCCGTCTCGACGATGGCGTAGATGGGAGGCCTCCTTGGGGTAAACTCGACTTTTCAGTATATCGACAGGGTCTGCCTTGGTCAACGTGCTGTGCTCATCCAGGTGATTAGCAGGCCGCTGAAAAAGGGGAGTCCAGTCCCGAGCATCGGGACTGACGGGGGTCTGGGGGTGTCTCCCAAATACAAATTCATCCCCCTTCCTGACCAGGAAGGGGGTTAGAGGGATGGTCGAAGGAGTTTTTCAGCACCCTGTTAGGGGTGCTTCTCAGTAC
>JACQUM010000164.1 GCA_016210295.1 Chloroflexota bacterium
AAGCCCCGGAGCCTGCCCTGAGCGAAGCCAAAGGGGCAGGGGTTTGGGGGTGTCCCCCAGATACATTTTCCACCCCCTTCCTGGCTAGGCATGCCCTGAACCAGCCGGAGGGAAGGGGGCAGGGGAATGGTCGAAAGGGGTTTTTCATCAGCCTGCTAGACGTGCCTTGCGAAGCAGGCTGCTCTCCGCGTCTCGTATAATAAGCAGATGCGCGCCCCGCGACCGGCAAGGGGCACGTCGCATAGAGAGAAGGAGACGAAGGCAAAGAAGAGACCATGGCCAAGAGGGACTACTACGAGGTCCTGGGGGTCTCCCGCGATGCCTCGGAGGAGGAGATCAGGAAGGCCTTCCGCAAGCTCGCGTTCCAGTACCACCCAGACCGGAACAAAGAGCACGGGACCGAGGAGCGCTTCAAGGAGATCAACGAGGCCTACGAGGCCCTCCGCGATCCCGAGAAGCGGGCCGTCTACGACCGCTACGGCCACGCGGGACTGACCGGAGAGGATCCGTGGGGCCGCGGCTTCGAGGGCTTCAGCGACTTCGGGGGGCTCGGAGACGTCTTCGACGCCTTCTTCGGGGGCACGGCCCAACGCGCCCGCCGCGCGCGGCCCGGCGCCGATCTCCAGTCGGCCCTCACCCTCTCGTTCGAGGAGGCCGCCTTCGGAATCGAGAAGGATGTCCTCGTCAGCAGAAGGGACCTCTGCTCTCGCTGCCGAGGCTCTCGGGCCGAGCCGGGCACACAGCCGGTCCGCTGCCCGGTCTGTAAGGGCGCGGGCCAGGTCCGCCGCGCCCAGCAGAGCGTCTTCGGACAGTTCGTGAACATCTCGACGTGCCCACGGTGCCATGGCGAGGGCACCGTCGTCGAGTCCCCGTGCAGCCAATGTCGCGGCTCCGGTAGGGAAGAAGGCGAGCGACGCATCACGGTCACCGTCCCCGCCGGCATTGAGGACGGTTCTCATCTCCGCCTCGCTGGCGAGGGCGAGGTTGGAGAGCTCGGAGGACCTCCCGGCGACCTGTACATCACCGTGACCGTTCAGCCGCATCCGCTCTTCCAGAGGGACGGGCGCGACCTCATCTACGAGCTTCCCATCAATCTCGCCCGGGCCGCCCTCGGTGGCGAGGTGACCATTCTCACCCTGGAAGGGACTTCCTCCTTGAAGATTGCGCCCGGCGTCCAGTCCGGCCGCGAGTACCGCCTGAAAGGCAAGGGCCTTCTCGACGTTCACAACCCCTCCCGGCGCGGCGACGAGATCGTCCGCATCGTCGTCGTCGTTCCGGAGAAGCTCACCGGCGAGCAGAGACGCCTGCTGGAGGAACTGTCCAAGACCCTCCCCGACCCCGCCCAGGAGCAGAGGAACGGGAAGGGCGTCAAGGACTGGATCAGGAGCGCCCTGAGCGACTGACCCTCTTCCTCACCGTCGGCCAAACTGAAGTCCAGCGCTCCTCGGTCTCCTCGCGGCCCTCGTCAGGCGCAAAGAACCGCCCCGCGGCATCCATAGCAGCTTGACAAGCCTTTCTGCCTGCCATAAGATTTCTTCATCGCCCAATGGTGAGCTTGTACTATTCGTCTATAGCGGGCGAGAGACGAAGGGGAGGTATCTTATGGTGTCTTCGAACTGGTTTCGGTTGGCCTTAGCCTTCGGCCTCGGCCTCATCCTGCTGGTCGTCTCCTGTGCACCTGCGGCGGAGCCCACCATCGCACCCACCACCGCACCACCCACCCCCACCAGCCCACCGCCCACAACTGCGCCCACCCTTGCGCCGGGCGTGACACCTACCGCGACACCCACCGCGGCACCTGTCACCATAGCCACGCCGCGGCCACCCACCCCCACGCCGGCGCCCGCGGTCGTGCAGCCCAGGCGAGGCGGGACCCTGATCTCCACGGCGCTCGGCATCTTCGGCATGGCATCGTGGGAGGAGTGCTGCTCCGAGTACGCCAAGATGATCAACGACTCCGTTCTGGAGTACATCCCCTCTAACAAGTTCATCGGCGGCGACGAGGAGATCGGCTCCCGCATGGCCTACGAGTGGTCCGTCTCCAAGGACGGCCTCTCCTGGACCTTCAAGCTGGAGGACGGGATGAAGGCCGCCCTGCCCAAAGCGGTGACGGGCGGCTACGACGGCGCCGTTGACACTGGCTTCGAGGCCGTCAACTGCGAGGACGTCGCCTGGTCCATCATGACCATCAGGTCCGGGGAGGGCCTGCGCCGCACCATGCGCGGCCGCACCTTCGTCCCCGTCACCGGCGTCGAGTGCCCCGACCCGCTCACCGTCGTCGTCAAGACCAAGTGGCCCTACGCCGCCCTCCCCGGCATGCTGGCCGCCGCCATCAACGACATCAAGCCCAAGGACTTCTGGAAGGACCGCCTGAAGGACATCCCCATCTGGGTGGTGGGCTCTGGCCCGTGGAAGCTGGAGAGGGTGCTCCCCGGCGAGCTCCAGACCTTCATCCCCAACCGCTACTACCACCGCAAGGCCGCCGACGGGAAGCCCTACCCCTACCTGGACAGGGTGGAGTTCCGGGACATCCCCTATACTGCGTGCTCCGCCGCTCTCCGCACCGGCCGCGTCCACATGTGCGGCGGGGGTGGCGCGAGCCACTACAACCAGGCCGATACCCTCTTCAAGGAGGCACCACACCTCGAGTTCCTCGGCCCCTTCCGGGCCGAGGACAACCCCGAGTGGGGAGCCAAGGGCTTCCTTCCCAACAACGCCATCTTCCTCATGGCCCACCACGGGAAGGCCCCCTGGAACAACGTGAAGCTCCGTGAGGCCCTCTCCCTGGCCCTGGACCGCCGCACCCTCTGCGACATCGGCATCGAGAAGTGGTGTGTGCCTGGCGGCTTCATCTACGTGGTGGGGACACCCTGGAACCTGCCCAAGGACCAGGTCCAGAGCTACCCGGGCTACAACATCAGCACCGTGGACCAGAACGTCGCCAAGGCCCGCCAGATCCTCACCGACCTGGGATACAAGCTCTACCCCGACTCCAAGGCCCTCACCATCGACCTCCCCGCCTGGGGCTTCACCGGCGACTTCACCCAGGGCCCGACCATAGAGATGCTCCGCCGGGCCGGCTTCAACCCCAACTACTACATCCCCGAGTTCCAGCGCATCCTCTCGCAGGTCGTGGCCGGCGAGTTCGAGGTCGTCGCCTGGGACCAGCTCGTCACCCAGCCCGACCCCAACCAGATCTGCTACGAGCACTACTTCACCGGCTCCGATCGCAACTACGGCCGCTACGGCAGCGCCACGGCCGACGAGCTGTGCCACAAGATGGGCCAGGAGCTGGACAAGACCAAGCGCATCGCCCTCGCCCACCAGTTCCACAAGCTCATCCTGGACGAGCATGCCCGGGCCACCTTCCTCTGGCGGGGCGGCGCCCTCGCCCAGAGCCCAAACGTAAAGGGCCGCAGGATCTCCTCGAACTACGGAAGCTCCATGAACCGGATGGAAGACTGGTGGCTCGCCAAGTAGCCCCTAGCAGCACATAGGGAGCGTCAGGGGGGGAGCGGCCCGCCTGCGGC
>JACQUM010000160.1 GCA_016210295.1 Chloroflexota bacterium
AGTAGTTGCTTCTGTTAGTCCCGATACGAAAGGCTCCTATCCGGATGGCCTCGCACGCCTGGCCAACGAACCATCCCCCTGCCTCCCCCTTCCGGGAAAGGAAGGGGGAGGAGAAGAAATTCTGGGGGACACCCCCAGACCCCCGCCCCTTCGTCCGCCATCGGCGGATCAGGGCAGGCTCCGGGGCTTCGCCCCTCTGCACTTCCCTTTTTCAATACCTTGCTAGGTCTCCTGCGCCAGGCGCCGCTTGAGCTCGTCGACGGCTGTCACCGGCGTGGGGTCTACGCTGTTCAGGATGCTCAGGTAGTAGCTTACGTAGTCGCCATAAAGGGCCATTTCCAGGAGCTGGCACGCCGGGCTATGGCCCTGGGCCGCGACCATCGCCGTGGCGATGCCCTTCTCGCGGAGCAGAGTCTCCGTCAGCTTTATGCGCAAGAGGGTCGGTGGAGGAAGGGCTCGCTCTTGAAGGAAAACGACGAGGAGCCTCTCCGCCAGAGAGGCGGGGAACTCGTAGCCGACCAGGGCGTTGTGGTTGGCCTCGGGAAGAAGCTCGGTGAAAGCCCACCCCTTGGCGTTCTCGTTGATCTGGGTCTTCCAGCGCCGGGCCACGGCGGAGAAGAGGCCGGCGCCGTAGACCACGGCGATGTGACCGTAGACATGAGAGGCAAGCTGCTTGGCTGCGTTGGCCCTGGCAGGGGTGCTCTCGTTGAGGCCGCGTTCCAGGTCGAGCAGTACCGTCTGGAGCTCTGCTATGTCTTTTTCCTTCGGCGCAAACAGGCCAAGGTTTTGCAGCAGCCGGAGGAGGGCCGGGAAGGCGTAGGGTAGGGTGGCCCGAGGAGGGGCCTGGACCCCCAGAGTGAGGAGGGGGACGCCTTTCTCGCGGGCCGCGCGCCCCAGTTCGCCTCCGCTGGTGACCGCCAGCAGTCTGCACCCGCGCTCCAGGGCCGCTCGAAAGCCGGAGAGGGTCTCTTCTGTGTTGCCGGAATAGCTGCAGGCAACCACCAGGGTCTCCGGCCCGGCGAAACTCGGTAGGCCGTAGTCCCGGTGGACGCTGACGGAGATGCTGAGACCCTCTCGGGCCGCCAGGTCGGCGAGGAGTTCGCCGGCGACGGCAGAGCCGCCCATCCCCAAGAACAGGAGCTGCCGGGAGGAGCCGTACGCGGCGGGCAGCGAGAGGTCTGCCCCGGCCTTCCATCCCTCTGTCACATAGGAGGGGAAGCGGTGAAGGTGCTCCCGCATCCCAGAGGGATCGGCCTGGGGATAGATGGAGAGATCGTCCAGGTCCACCGAGGCGGGCATTTCCTACACTCCCAACAGGGAGCGCCCTGCTTGGAGGATCTCGCGGACCCGGTCTGGAGATTCGGCTTCGGCGTAGATGCGGATGAGGGGCTCGGTCCCGGAGAAGCGGAGACAGAGCCAAGAACCGCCGGCGAGGTCGTAGCGGAAGCCGTCCACGTCTGTCATGCCCTCCACCGCCTTTCCGGCCAACGTTCCTGGCCGGGCCCCTCGAACGCGAGCGACGATGGTCTCGCGCTGGGCGGCGTCGAACTCTAGGTCCCAGCGGTCGTAGTAGTGCGGGCCGACCGTCTGGAAGAGCCAGGGGAGGAGCTGGGAGGCCTTCTTGCCCGTCATGGCCATCATATCGAGGAGATAGAGGGCGGAGAGGATGCCGTCCCGTTCCGGGATGTGGCCGCGGAAACCGAAGCCGCCGCTTTCCTCCCCCGCGAGGAGGGCGTGCGTCTCCATCATCTTGGGCCCCAGGTACTTGAAGCCCACCGGCGTCTCGTAGACTCGGACGCCATACCGCTCTCCGAGGCGGCGGACCATGTTGCTCATGGTCATGGACATGACGAGGGGGCCACGCTCTTTGCGGACCTCCAGGAAGTAAAAGGCGATGAGGGAGAAGAGCTGCAGGGGTGTGAAGAAGGCGCCTTGGTCGTCCACGCCGCCGACTCGGTCGGCGTCGCCATCGGTGGCCAGCCCCACGTCGAAGCCACGACGGAGCACCTCGTCTCGAAGCTCTCTCAGGTTGTGGGCGATGGGCTCCGGCCGCTCCATGCCGGGGAAGAGAGGGTTCCGCTCCCCGTGGATCTCCACCACCTCTGTCTTTCCTCCGGCTAGGAGGCCGGACAGATAGCCCGCGCCGGCGCCGTACATGGGATCGATGGCGATACGCAGCCCGGCCTGCCGGATTCCTTCGACGTCTACAAGCCTCCGGATGTGCTCGATGTAGGGAGATTTGACGTCGATGTGGTGGGCAAGCCCCCTCTTCTCTGCCTCTAGCCAAGGGAGCCGCTTTGGTCCCGCTCCCTGAGCGGCGCGCTCGATACGCTCCTCTAGGGCGGCCACCACCTCGGGGGAGGCACTCCCCGCGTACTCCGGCTTATACTTGAAGCCGTTCCAGGCGGCGGGGTTGTGGGAGGCGGTGATGATGATCGCCCCGGCCGCCTTGCGGTGGACGATGTTGTAGCTGACGGTGGGGGTCGGCGCTGCTCTGTCGGCGAGCCAGACGGGGATTCCGTTCGCCGCGACCACCTCCGCCGCAGCCGCCGCGAAATGCTCTGAGGCGAAGCGTGTGTCGTAGCCGACGACCAGCCCCCGGGGAGCCTGGCCCGTGGCTGCCAGGTAGTCGGCGACGCCTTGAGCGCAGAGGCGGACGTTGGCAAAGGTGAACTCCTCGGCGATGAGGGCTCGCCAGCCGTCGGTGCCGAAGACGATGGTGCGAGGCACGGGTCTCCACCTTCTAGATGTTTGGTCGCTCCATGACGCGGAATGGCCTCATCGGGAGCTGGCCTGGCCGCTCTTCGTAGCCGCAAGGGCGCTCTCGCCGCTCCCCAGGACCGTGCCGGGGGGGAGTGCAACGCCGGGCTCGATGACCACGCCGTCCGCCAGGACTGCATCCACGACGTGGGCCTTCCGTCCGACGCGGACCCGCTCCCAGAGCACCGACCTTTCTACCCGGGCCCCTTCCTCGACGATGCACCCGTCTCCAAGAACGACGGGCCCGCGCAGGGTAGCATCTTTCTCGATGCGGCAGCCTCGTCCGAGCAGGACGGGCCCTTTTACCTCGGCGGAGGAGTGGATCCGGCTCCCTTCGCCGGAGCGCAGCCCCTGCTCTTGTCCGAGCGCCTCCATATTCATGGCCAGATAAGAGCTGGGTGTGCCGATGTCCCGCCACGGCCCGCTCCGGAGGTAGCTGCAGACCTTCTCACGACGCGCCAGCAGGCTGGGGAAGACATCCGTCTCGAACATGCGATGAACGTCCTCTTCCACCCAGCTCAGGGCCTCGGGCTCCAGGACGTAGAGGCCGCTGTTCACGGTCCGGCACGGGAAAGGTGGCTGCTTCGGCTTCTCCAGGAAACGCACGACTCTCCCCTCTTCATCTACCTCCACCAGGCCGAAGGGCCGGGGGTCCTCCACCTCGTGGATGGTGAGGGTGGCGACGGCCCCTTTCTCGTGGTGGCGCCTCACGAGGGCGGCGATGTCCACCTCCATTAAGATGTCGCCGTTGAGGACAAGGAAGCTCCCATCGAAGCTGGGGAGGAGCCTGCGGACCGCGCCGGCTGTTCCCAGGGGCTTCTCCTCTACCTCGTAGCTCAGGGCGATCCCCAGGGAAGAGCCATCGCCGAAGTAGGCGCGGATGGCGTCTGGCAGATAACCAAGGGCCAGGACCACCTCGCGCACGCCGTACCGGGCCAGCCGCTCAATGACATGCTCCAAGAGGGGCCGGCCTGCCACCGGCACCATGGGTTTGGGGCGGGAGTAGGTGAGCGGACGCAGGCGCGTTCCCTCACCGCCTACCAGAATGACCGCCTTGAGGGTCTTCACCGTGCAATCTAGCCGGTGGCCTTGGCTTTGTCCTCCACAGCCCGGATCCGGGCCTCCGCCCGCAGGGCAGCTGCCTTATCCGTCCGCTCCCAGGGGAGGCCCAAGTCCTCCCGACCGAAGTGGCCGTAGGAGGCTGCCTGGCGGTAGATGGGTCGGCGAAGGTCGAGGTCCCGGATGATGGCGCCGGGCCGCAGATCGAAATGCTTCTGGACCAGGTCCTGGAGGGTCTGTTCGTCTACTTTTCCGGTGTCGTAGGTGTCGATGGCGACGGCGACGGGATGGGCCACGCCGATGACGTAGCTGATCTGGACGGTGCACTCCTCGGCCAGGCCGGCGGCGACGATGTTCTTGGCGATGTAGCGAGCGGCGTACGCGCCCGAGCGGTCTACCTTGGTGGGGTCCTTGCCGGAGAAGGCACCTCCGCCGTGGCCGAACCCCGCGCCGTAGGTGTCCACCAGGATCTTGCGTCCGGTCAGGCCCGCGTCTCCCATGGGTCCGCCGATGACGAAGCGGCCCGTCGGGTTCACGAAGAAGTGTGTCCTCTTGTCGAGCAGATGATGCGGGATGACGTGGCGGATGACGAGGCTCTTGATGTCCCGTTCGATGACGTCGTGGCTCACTTCGGGATCGTGCTGGACGGAGACGACCACGCTGTCCACCCGAACAGGAACGCCGTACCGGTACTCGACCGTGACCTGGGACTTGCCGTCGGGACGAAGGTAGGGCAGGGTGCCGTTCTTCCGTACCTCAGCCGCTCTCCTGACCAGTTGATGAGCCAGCATGATGGGCAATGGCATGAGTTCGGGGGTCTCTCGGCAGGCGTAGCCGACCATGATGCCCTGGTCGCCGGCGCCGAGTCGCTCGATGCTGCCGTTGTTGCCTGCCTCCTTTGTCTCCAGGGAGGTGTCTACGCCCAAGGCGATGTCGCTGGACTGCTCCTTGATGGAGACGAGGACGCCGCACGTCAAGTAGTCGAAGCCGTACTCGGCGCGCGTGTACCCCACGGAGCGCACGGTCTCCCGCACGATTGCCGGGATGTCCACGTAGCAGTTTGTTGTGATCTCCCCCATGACGATGACGGTGCCTGTGGTGGTAGCCGTCTCGCAGGCCACCCGGGCCTCGGGGTCCTCGGCGATGATCGCGTCCAGGACGGCGTCGGAGATCTGGTCGCATAGCTTGTCGGGGTGCCCCTCCGTGACCGATTCGGCGGTCAGGAGATGGGAGGGCGAGTTGCGGAAGAGGCCTGCCATAAATGTGCTCCTTTCTTTGCAAAGAGGAGGAATCGTCTCTTGAGATTACACCTCTAGCAGGGTGTTGAAAAACCCTTCGACCATCCCCCTGTCCCCCTTCCTGTCAGGAAGGGGGGGTGGAAATCATATCTGGGGGGGCACCCCCATCCGCCTACGGCGGACTGGCAATCCCGATTTCTCGGGACTGCACTCCCCTTTTTCATCACACTGCTAGATTAACCCAAATTGCTGGCGTTGTAGAGGGTTCAGGACGTACAGGGTCCCCTCGGCCTCCGCCACCATCTCGCCGTCTGCTCTCAGGACGGTCCCCCTGGCTTGAAGCGTGTGTCGGGTCGCTTTGACCACCTCGGCGCGGGTGTGGAGAGCTTGGCCTGTGGGGGCGGGGCTCCGGTAGCGGATGTGGAGCCGTACGGTCATTGCCCGTTCGCCCCGACCGTAGGCCAGGTAGGACATCACTTCGTCCAGCAGCGTCGCGGCGATGCCACCGTGGAGGAAACCCGGCCACCCTTCATGGGCCTCGGTGGGCACGAAGTCTGCCCAGGCCGCGTCTCTCTCCACTGTGACGTTGAGCTTCAGTCCGGCGGGGTTCTCCGGTCCGCAGGCGAAGCAGCGGGCGTAACGCCTCTGCTCCTCAAGGGAGACATCCACGCTGCCAAGGCGACGGGTTTCTCCGGGTCTCCTCTCCATTGCGCTTAAAGAGCGGGTCTAGGTCCCCGCCTCCCAGCTCCCGAGGTATTTGACCTGTTCCTCCGTTAGATCGTCGATGGCGATGCCCATGGCACGGAGCTTGAGCCGTCCAACCTCGGCGTCCAGCTCCCGAGGCACGGGGTGTACGCCTTTCTCCATACGGCGGCCGTTCTGGGCGAGGTGCTCCACGGCAATGGCCTGGTTGGCGAAGGACATGTCCATGACGGCGGAGGGATGCCCTTCGGCGGCCGCGAGGTTGATGAGCCTACCCTCGGCGAGGAGGTAGACGCGGCGTCCATCCCTCAGCCGGCATTCCTCCACCAGGGGCCGGACGAGCCGAACCTCGGCGGCCGCCTCTCGGAGGGCGGGGATGTCTATCTCCACGTTGAAGTGGCCGCTGTTGGCCAAGAGGGCGCCATCTTTGAGGCGAGCGATGTGCTCGCGGCCGATGGCGTGAATGTTCCCCGTCACCGTGATGAAGATGTCGCCGATGGACGCCGCCTCCCGCAGAGGCATGACCCGATGCCCGTCCATGACTGCCTCCAAGGCGCGAACGGGATCGATCTCGCAGATGACCGTCTGGGCGCCCATCCCCCGGGCTCGGGAGGCGACCCCGCGGCCGCACCATCCATAGCCGACGATCACCACCGTCTTCCCGGCCCACAGAACGTTGGTGGCCCGGGTGATGCCGTCCAGGGTGCTCTGGCCTGTCCCGTAACGGTTATCGAAGAAATGCTTGGTGTCGGCCTCGTTCACCGCGATGATGGGATACCGCAGCTTCCCGTCGGCGGCCATGCTCCGCAGGCGAACGACCCCCGTTGTGGTCTCCTCCGTCCCTCCAATCATGCCCGCCAGCAGGTCCGTCCTCTCCCGGTGGATGGCCGCCACCAGGTCGGCGCCGTCGTCCATGGTGATGGTGGGGCGCTGCTCCAGGGCCTGGGCGAGGTGCTTGTAGTAGGTCGGGACATCCTCGCCGCGGATGGCGAAGACGGAGATGCCGTAGATGGCGACCAGCGCCGCGGCGACCTCGTCCTGGGTGGAGAGAGGGTTGGAAGCGCAGAGGCGGATGTCGGCACCGCCGGCCTTGAGGGCAAGGGCCAGGTTGGCCGTCTCCGAGGTGACATGAAGGCAGGCGGAGATGCGCTGCCCGGCGAGGGGGCGCGTCTGAGCGAACCGCTCATGGATGAGCCGGACGACGGGCATCTCCCGGGCCGCCCATTCGACGCGCCGGGCCCCCTCCTCCGCCAAGCGGAGGTCTTTCACATCACTCTGAACAGGCGACAAGGTCATTTCCTTCTCCTCTGGGGAGTTAGAGCTATAGCGAGGGCTCTTTGGTTATTGTAGCGGAATATCCAGCCACGCCAAGAGCGCGGCCAGCGCCTTCTCCAGGGAGGGGGCCGTCTCCATGCGGAGGACGGCGGCGCCCTCCCTCTCAGAGGGCGGCTGGAACGTCTCTCGTTGCTTGATGTAGATCTCCCACCGTCCGTCGGAGGGGCTCGTTCCCTCTCGGACTCGCTGCTCTAGCCTTTCGCGGATCACGGATTCTGGTGCCGCGCACAGGGCGAAACGTAGCTCTGCCCCCGCCGATTTCGCAGTCTGGACGAAGAGCGAACGCTCCTCCGGCAAGGAGAAGGTGGCGTCCACGACCACCGAGCGCCCGGAGGCGAGCAGGGCCTGGGCACGTCGCGCCAGCTCCTGGTAGGTGCGGTGAGTGAACGCCGGTGTATAGATCCCGGCGCCGAAGGAGACGTATGCGTGCTGGGTGGCGGGGATGGCCGCTAGCTCTTTTCGGACCACATCGGAGGAGAGGTAGGCGTAGCCCCGCTCCCTGGATACCCCTGTGGCGAGGGTGGTCTTCCCGGTCCCCACCAGGCCACCCACCAGGAGCAAGATGGGGCCGACAGGTGTCTGAGCATAGTTCACCGCCAGGCCGAAGTAGTGGCGTGCTTCCACAAGGGTCGCCTTCCGTTCCTCGGCAGAGAGGTCCGGTTGAGAGAGGCGGAAGCCCGCCACCTTGCCTCGGACGTAGGCCCGATAGCACTGATAGAACGGCAGCATCTCTGGTAGCGCCTCGTCATGTGCTTTCTGGCGGTATCCCAAAAGGAAGGCGCGGGCCAGGTCCGGCCGGCCGGCGGCCTCCAGCTCCATGCTCATGAAGGCGACATCGGCGGCGGTGTCGGAGTAGCGGAACCGGTCGTTGAACTCGATGCAGTCGAGGATGTAGATACGGTCGTCCACGAGGCAGACCTGAGCGGGGCGCAGGTCCCCGTGACAGTCTCGAACGTGACCGTCTCGGGCGCGCAGGTGGAAGAGCTCGGCGCGCTTTAGCAGGAAGGCACGGGAGTAGGCGGCGGTCGCCTGGTAGTCGGCCTGGGGGATGGTTACGTCGATGACGGCGGCGGTCTGCTCGAAGTTCTCCTCCACGTTGAACCGGACGGAGTCCAGGTCGCCGGCCTTCGCGATCTGCGGCCCCGTCTCCGCCTGCTGGTGGAACTCGGCGACGCGTCGGCCAAGCGCGTCCACCATCTCGGTGGTCACGTCGCCGCGGCGGAGGCGAGCGTCCAGCATCCTCTCCTGGGGGAGCTGGAGCATCTTCACGGTGTAGTCCACCGCTTCTCCAGTCTCACCCAGGGCCAGCGAGCCGTCGGCCCGGCGGACAACGGGCACCACGCCCAGGTAAATCTCCGGCGAAAGGCGGCGGTTGAGCCGGACCTCCTCCTCACAATAGAAGCGTCGCTTCTCGAGGGTCGTGAAGTCCAGGAAACCGAACCCGACCGCCTTCTTCAGTTTGTAGGCGTGGGTGCCGGTCAGGAAGACGTGAGAAATGTGGGTCTGGACGTGCTCGATCCGCTGGGGCTTTTCCGGGTAGCTTGCCG
Source organism: Chloroflexota bacterium (assembly GCA_016210295.1). Taxonomy (GTDB): domain Bacteria; phylum Chloroflexota; class Dehalococcoidia; order UBA6926; family JACQUM01; genus JACQUM01. The sequence goes on from JACQUM010000160.1 coordinate 8,642, forward strand.
GGTCGAGGAGGAGTTGGACGACGGGGCCTTGGTCCAAGGCCATCTCTCTTCCCGAGACGATGGCTAGCGCCGCGTTGCGTGCGTGGCCTGAGAGGCCTTTTCAGCCTTGCGGTGGGCCTCCGCCCTCTGGCGGTTCTTCCGGTGCTTTCTCTCCGCCACACGGCGAGGCTTGTTCATCCTGCTCTTCTCCTTGGGTGCTGGGCGAGGCGCGCTTGGAGCGCGGCGCCGCTAAGAAGTGGGCCTAGACCTCGACAGGGTACTTCGCCGCCTTCCAGGCCTCGATGCCGCCCTCCAGATTGTAGAGCGTCTGGGTGTGGCCCATGGCCGCGGCGACCTCTGCGGCCAGGGCTGAGCGGACCCCGGCGGCGCAGTAGAAGAGGATGGGCTTGTTCTTGGGCAGCTCGCTGACCCGGCTGAGGTCCAGCAGCTTGCCGTGAGGGATGAGCTTGCAGCCGGAGATGTGCCCTGCCTTGTGCTCGTCCGGCTCCCGGACGTCGATCAGGGCCACCTGCCCGCTCTCGATGAGCTTCTTCGCCTGTTGCGCGGTGATGCGTTGAAAGGGCTCTGCGATGGACACCATGTCTCTCTGTCCCCCCATGTAGCAGGTGAGGTTCGGCGAAGTCCTATCTACTATACCCGTCCACGCGAAGAAGAGTCAACGGAATCCTCCTAGAATCGGGTGCCATCGTTTCTCTCGCTTGACGGTCGGAGGCCGCTCGGCTACGCTGGCGCCGACATGGCCGCTCAACCTCTCACCTTCCGACGGGAGGGCGCGGTGGCCCTTCTGCTTCTCCACCGCCCCCCCGACAACACGGTTGATCGCTCCCTGGCGGCGGAGATGCGCGATGCCTGCGGGCGCCTGAGCGAGGACGAGGAGGTCCGGCTGGTGGTCCTGGCCGGAGAGGCGGGCTTGCCCTTCTGCCGGGGCACCGATCCGGCCTTTCTGGCGGAGGCCCGGGGCCTCTCCAGCGCCTTGGAGGCCCGTGCTCTCCTGGATGCCTACTCCTGTTCGGCGGCGGTGGCGGCCCTCCCCATGCCTGTCATCGCCGCCGTCGAGGGGGAGGCCTGGGAGCAGGGGGCGGAGCTGGCCCTGGCCGCCGACATCCGTGTGGCTACTGAGAACGCTGTCTTTCGGTTCGGGCACCTGGGGCAGGGGCTCGTCCCCTGGGAGGGAGGAACCCAGCGTCTGCCCCGACTGGCGGGACGAGGCGCCGCCGCCGATCTCCTCCTGACGGGCCGCGTTCTGGCTGCAGCGGAGGCGCACCGTCTGGGCCTGGTGACGAGGCTTGCCCCTCCGGGCAAGGCGTTGGACGTTGCGCGAGAGGTGGCGGAGGCCATCCTGGCTGGGGGGCCCGTCGCGGCGCGCTACGCCAAGGAGGCCGTCCTCAAAGGGATGGACGTGTCCCTGGAGGAGGGGATCCGCCTGGAGACGGACCTGACCATGGTCCTTCAGACCACAGAGGACCGGATGGAGGGGATCCGTGCTTTCCTGGCGCGGCGGAAGCCGAAATTCAAGGGAAAATGACCAGCGACAGCTCGCTATGTGTAGAAGCCTGTGGGAGAGCCCCATCCGACGAGCGTTGATTATCCTACCCACCCACCCGGGAAGCTTTCTGAGGCCCAGGGGGACACCCCCCAACCCCTGCCAGTCCCGAGCATCGGGACTGGACACCCCTGGGAAGGGAATAACCTTGTGATCGACCAACCTCCCGCCGCCTACTATGAGGTCAAGGACGGGGTCGCCCACATCCACCTGGACAGGCCCGAGAAGATCAACGCCTTCAATGTCCAGATGCGGGACGACCTGTGGGAGATTCTTGCCGCTCTCCACATAGATAGCGAGATAGAGGCCGTCGTCCTCTCGGGGAACGGCGAGAGGGGCTTCTGCGCCGGCGCAGACCTCACGGAGTTCGGCACCACTCCCTCTCGGGTCGTGGCGCGGGAGGCCCGCTACCTGCGGGACGTGTGGAAGCTCCTCCGGGAGCTGGCCGTGCCCACCATCGCCGCTCTCCACGGCTACGTCCTGGGAGACGGCATTGAGATGGCCCTGTGCTGCGACCTGCGGGTGGCGGCGGGGGGTGCCGTCTTCGGCGCGCCGGAGGTCTCTCTGGGGATGATTCCCTTCGCCGCCGGAAGCCAGACTCTCCCGCGTACGGTCGGTACGTCCCGCGCCCTGGACTTCCTCCTGACCTCTCGCCGCTTCGGCGCGGAGGAGGCCCTGCGAATCGGCCTTATCCAGAGGGTCGTGCCGCCTGGCCAGCACCTGGTCGCCGCGTACGAGCTCGTGACTCAGATGCGGGGCCAGGCAGGCTCGGCTTCTGGTCGCCGGGTTCGACGTACGCTGAAAGAGGCGCTGCGCCGTGGCGGCGATCTCTCCCTTCCGGCTGCCCTGGAGAGGGAGAGGACGCTGGCGGCGACTGTGTTGTGGGACGCCGTCCGTCCATCGGGTAGAGCCTCGTGATGCCCTATGGTAAGATAGGGTCGTGAAGAGGGAAACAATCATTCCACGCTGACCTATCTCAGCGACGTGGAGGGCGAGGATGAACACAGCCGATTTCTTGACGCTCGCTCAGAGCATGGCGCCGGACAAAGAGGCGATCATCTTCGAGGGCAAGCGGTTGACCTTCAGCGACCTCAACGCCCGTGCTAACAGGCTTGCCCACGCTCTTCAGACATGGGGGATCCGGAAGGGGGACCCCGTCGGCATGATGCAGGTGAACTGCAACGAGGTCGTCGAGGCCTATTTCGCCTGCGCGAAGCTGGGCGCCATCTTCGTTCCCTTGAGCTTTCGCGGCAAGGCCGAGGAGGTCCGCCACGTGGTGAATGCCTCCGAGAGCCGCGTCGTCCTGGCGGGCCTGCGGTACGTTCCCCTCGTCGAGGGCCTGCGCGCCGACCTCGGCAAGGTGGGGCATTTCGTGTCCCTGGAGGGCGCGGCGCCGGGCTGGACCGAGTATGAATCTCTCCTGCGGGGACAGCCCGACGACGACATCTCGACCGACGTCTCCGACGACGACATCACCATCCTCATGTTCACCGCCGGCACGACGGGCCTGCCCAAGGGCGTGATGCTGAGCTACGAGAGCGTGGGCGCCTATTCCCTTAGCAACGTGATCCCCCTGGAGCCGGACCAGGTGGAGAAGAACATCCTCACCGTGCCTCTCTATCACATCGCGGGGATGCAGGCGGTCGTCTCCGCGGTCTTCGGGGGCCGGACACTGGTAATCGAGCGTCAGTTCGAGCCCTCGGACTGGATGAAGCTCGTCCAGGACGAGAAGGTGGAGCGGGCCATGATGGTCCCGACCATGCTCAAGAACTTACTAGACCACCCCGAGCGGGCCAAGTTCGATCTCTCCAGCCTGAAGACCATCACCTATGGTGCAGCCCCCATGCCCAAGGAGGTGATCAAGAGGGCGATCAAGGAGATGCCCACCACGCGCTTCATCAACGCCTTCGGGCAGACGGAGTCGGCGGCTACTATCACCGCCCTGCTGCCGGAAGATCACGTTCTGGAGGGCACCGATGCGGAGATCGAGAAGAAACTCGAGCGCCTCTCCTCCATCGGCAAGCCCCTTCCTGGGGTGGAGATCCGCATCGTGGACGAGGAGGGGAGGGAGGTGTCGGCGGGCACGGTTGGCGAGATCGTCGCCCGCGGCCCCCAGCTCATGAAGGGCTATTGGAAGCAAGAGGCTGCCACCCAGCAGACCATCCGAGGGGGTTGGCTCTTCACCGGCGACCTGGGATACTTCGACGAGGATGGCTATATCTTCCTCGCCGGACGCGCCAAGGACTTCATCAAGCGCGCCGGGGAGATGATCTCTCCCGAGGAGGTGGAGCAGGCCCTCATGTCTCACCCCGCCGTGGACGAGGCCGCCATCATCGGCGTCCCCGACGATGACTGGGGCGAGCGGGTCCGGGCCATCGTGGTCCTCAAGCCGGGCAACACCCCGCCGACGGAGGCGGAGCTCATCGAATACTGCCGCCAGCGTCTGGCCAGCTTCAAGAAGCCGGAGTCCGTGGTCTTCTCCGCCGAGCCTCTCCCGCGTAATCCCCTGGGCAAGGTGCTCAAGAGGGACCTCCGCGCCCGCTACAGCCAGCCCATCACCACCCCGGCCTAGAGAGGCCGCCTGGGGGCGTGGGGCAAGGAGCTCGATGAGCGACGAGCAGCCTCTTGCCGTGCAAGTCCAGGGGATGCACTTCGGATACGACGGGCGAACGCCCGTCTTTCAGGGGCTGGACCTGGCCGTGGCGCGGGGCGTGTCCTACGGCCTGCTGGGCCCAAACGGTGCGGGGAAAACGACTCTGCTGCGCCTCGTGGCGGGTCGACTCAAGCCTTCTCGAGGATCGGTCCTGGTCCTGGGGCACACGCCGCATCCCTCTCTCACTCGCGACATCGGCCTCATGCCGCAGAGCAGCGCCGTCTATCCTGAGCTGACCGCGCGTGAGAACGTGGACTTCTTCGCCCGGATGTACGGCATGAGCCGACGGGGCGAGAGGCGCGAGCGCGTGGAGGAGGTGCTCCGCTTCGTCGAGCTGGAGGAGCGTCAGAATACCCATGTCTCCCGGCTGAGCGGCGGCATGCGCCAGCGGGTGAGCCTGGCCTGCGCCCTGGTCCACCGCCCTCCGCTTCTCCTCCTGGACGAGCCGACGGTGGGCCTCGACCCCGAGCTTCGGGCCTCCTTCTGGGAGCACTTTCGGAGCATGGCGGGGGAAGGCACCACCCTCCTCATCTCCAGTCACACCATGGACGACGCTGCCCATTGCGACAGGCTGGCTTTCCTTCGGAGCGGGCGGGTGGTGGCGGAGGGGTCCCCGGAGACACTCCGCCGGGCCACGGGCCGCCCGGATGCCTCCCTGGAGGATGCGTTCCTTCACTTCGCCCGTCAGGAGGCCGGCGATGTCTCTCGATAGGACCCTCGCTATCGCCCAGCGGCTGGTCCGCCAGATCCGCCGGGACCGCCGCACCATGGCCCTCATGGTGGTGGCGCCGGTGGTGGTCCTAACCCTGATCGGCCTCAGCTTCGCCGAGCGGTCACAGGTCCTGGACTTCATCGCCCCGGCGGTCCTCGCCACCTTCTCTCTCCTCTTCGTCTTTCTTCTCACCGGCATCGGCTTCCTGCGGGAGCGGGCCTCCGGCACCCTGGACCGCCTTCTCGCCACGCCGGTGGGCCGGTTTGACCTCCTGGTGGGCTATCTCCTGGGCTTCCTGGGATTCGCCGCCCTCCAGGCGCTCATCATCCTTCTGTACACGGTCTACGTCCTCAACGTCACCTTCCGTGGCAATCTGTGGGAGGTCATCCTGTTTCTCCTCGTCCTGACGGCCACCTCGGTGAACCTGGGCATCTTCGTCTCCACCTTCGCCCACAACGAGTTCCAGGTGATGCAGTTCATCCCCCTCCTCCTGGCGCCGCAGATATTCCTCTCGGGGATCTTCCTTCGGGTCGGGGAGATGCCAGGCTATCTTCAGGCCATCGCGACGGTCCTGCCCCTCCGCTACGCCGTCGACGGGCTTCGCGCTCTGATGCTGGAAGGCGCCCACCTGCCCGACGTGGCGAGGGAGCTGGCGATTCTTGTGGGGATAGGCGTCGTCGTGCTGGGCCTGGCGTCCCTCACGGTAAGGCGGGTGTAGGGGGGTTTCCCTCTCCGGCGCCGCTTAAAACCGCCCTGTTGCGCCTCCGCCCCCTGACCGACCACCTCCAAATCCTCCGAATCCCCCTCCCCCGCCGCCTCCCCACGGGCCGGGCGCCCCACGCCAGCCTCCCCAGCTCTGGACGAAGCCCGCCGGCTTTCCTTCCTTGTGAAGGCGCCGGTAGCTGGTGGAGAGGAGCCAGTCTAGCAGGAAGCCCAGAGCCGCCAGCCCTATGACCGCGACAGCGAGGGCTAGGAGACCGCCCACGAGAAGCCCCAAGAAGGCTCCGACGCCCGCTCCCCACACGCCGCCGAAGCCGATCTCCCGGGTTCGGGCCATGTAGCCGAAGGCGTAGAGGGAGAAGAGGCCCACGGGCCAGAGAAGCCAGCCCCACTCCTCGAACCGGTCGCGGACCAGGTTGTCCTCCAGGGCTTCGGGTGGCTGGTCGGTCCGGACCAGCTCCGCCAGGGCAGTCGCGCCGAGGACAATGCCCTTGTCGTACTCTCCCTCGGCCAACAAGGGGGTTACCTTCTCTCGGATGATTCGCCCGGCGCGGCCATCGGTGATGACCGGCTCCAGGCCATAGCCGACTTCGATGCGGATGCGCCGCTCCTGCACCGCGACGAGGAGCAACACGCCGTTGTCCTTCCCTTTCTTGCCTATCTCCCACTCCTCGAAGAGACCGACGGCGTACTCCTCCACCGTCCTCTCTCCCAGAGAGGGAACAATTGCGACGGCCACCTCGGCGGTAGTCTCATCTCGCACCTTCTGGAGCTCCGTCTCAAGGGCCTGGACAGCGTCTTTGCTCATGACGCCGGCGAAGTCGTTGACCATGCCCACGGGCGTAGGGTAGCCCTGGGCGTGGACGACGGCGAAAGGACCGAAGGCTAGAAGGAAGGCGGCGAGGGTTAGCCACCTACGCAAGGGATGAAGAGCCATTGCAGTCCTGCCACAAATAGGATTCCGAGCGCGCTCCGGTTATAGGAGAGCTGGAGTTCAGAACGTGACCTTCGGAGCCTCCTCCGCGCCTTCGGCCGCCTCGAAGTAGGCACGCTCCTGGAAGCCGAAAAGGCCGGCGACGAGGTTGTTGGGGAAGGTCTTGACCGAGGTGTTCAGGTCCCTGACCGCCTGGTTGTATCTGCCGCGCTCCACGGCGACCCGGTTCTCCGTGCCCGCCAGCTCGTCCATGAGCTGCGCCACGGTTGCCTGGGACCGGATCTCGGGATTTTCCTCGACGATGACCAGAAGTCGGGCCAGGGCGCTTTCCAGGGCGGTCGCGGCCTGGGCTTGCTCGTTGGGCGTCCTGGCGCCGGCGTATTGGGCACGGGCGTTGGTGATGAGCTCGAAGATGCGCTGCTCCTGGGCGAAGAAGCCCTTGGTGGACTCGACCAGATTGGGAATGAGGTCGAACCGGCGCTGGTACTGGGTCTGCACCTGGGCCCACTGTGCATCCACCCCCTGGGTCTTCACGACGAGGGAGTTGTACGTCCCTATAAGGGGCAGTGCGACTAGAACGACCAGCGCAAGGGGGACGCCGAGGAGTATGAGGAGCGTTCGCATGGCCTATTCGGAGCCTCTCGCGGGAACGGGGCGGGCCGCCTCCAGCCTTTCGGCAACCATCTCAGAGATGTCTCGCACTCGCATCTTCTCCTCCGCGTTCTTCACCTTCACCCCGTCCTCGAACATCTGGGTACAGAAGGGGCATGCCGTGGCGAAGGTGGCGGCCCGCCCAAGGCGAGCCGCCACCTTCCTAACGATCTCTTAGACCACATTGTTCACAAATGTTCTTGTTCATAGTGCCTATGTCATCTAAGCCCGATGCAGAAGAAGGAGACAGCGACTCGCCATATATCTAGAGTCGATAGAACAAGGAGATGATCATATTGATCGTAACACCGATAGCACCCCCAATTAAGGCACTGAAAAGTAGCCCTAAGTCGGTTGTGAAAATGAAGAGGGCAATTATCGGCGCGGAAATAGCGGTGAACAACCAAGGCGGCGGTCCTTTTCTCTCTCTCATAATCGACTCTCCTGAGCCCTTGGTCGGCATCCTGGTCAGTCGAGGAGCCTCATGCGGGAACGGTCTGGGCTGCCTCCAGGCTCTCGGCGACCATCTCGGAGAGGTCGCGCACCCGGACCTTCTCCTCCGCGTTCTTCACTTTCACCCCGTCCTCGAACATCTGGGTGCAGAAGGGGCATCCCGTGGCGATGGTGTCCGCCCCGGTGTCCAGGGCGTGCTGGGTGCGGCGGTGGTTGATCTTCTCCGTTCCTGCGGCGTCCTCCATCCACATGTGGCCGCCGCCGGCGCCGCAGCAGAAGGCGCGGTTTCGATGGGCCGCCATCTCTCGTATCTCCTGGATGCCGGGGATCGCCTTGGCCAGCTCCCGCGGCTCGTCGTACACCTGGTTGTGGCGGCCCAGGTAGCAGGGGTCGTGGTAAGTGACGACCCCAAAGGGGCTGCCGGACGCCTTGGGCAACTTGAGACGGCCCGAGGCTACCAGCTCCTGCAGGAACACCGTGTGATGGACGACTTCGTAGTTGCCGTTGAACTGCGGGTATTCGTTCTTGATGGTGTTGAAGCAGTGCGGACACGTGGTCACGATCCTCATGACCTTGTAGCGGTTCAGGGTCTCGATGTTCTGCTTCGCCTGGACCTCGTAGAGATACTCCATTCCCATCCTGCGGGCGGGGTCGCCGGTGCAGGACTCCTCCTCGCCCAGAATCGCGAACTTCACCTTGGCGCTCTTCATCACCTTCGCCATGGCTTGGGCGATCTTCATGCTCCGGTCCTCCAAAGAGGCGGCACAGCCTACCCAGTAGAGGACCTCGATCTCCTCGGGGTTCACCTCGGCCATCTTGGGGACGTCCAGCCCCTCGGTCCACTCGGTCCGGGAGCGGGAGTAGCCCGTCCAGGGATGGCCCCGGGTCTCCAGGCTCCGGAGGGCCGCCTCCGCTGTCGCCGGAAGGCGTCCCTCGTTCATCACCAGAGCCCGGCGCATCTCCACGATGGCCGGCACGTGCTCGATGAAGA
>JACQUM010000157.1 GCA_016210295.1 Chloroflexota bacterium
GTCCCTGAAGGCGCCGCAGACGCTCGACGATCTCTTCGAGTGCGATGCAGTAGGCGAGAGACACTCCGGCCAAGGCGTAGTCCACGATAGGCGACCGGAGGATGATCAGGTTGGGATGCTCGTTCACGAGAGAGGCGCTCTCCCACGGGGTGTCGGCAAAGGCCACGTAGCTCTCGTCCACGAGGAGAGGCGCTGGAAAGACGGCGCGCGCCAGGGCCTCCACCTCCTCCGACGCCAGATAGGCACCAGTGGGATCGTTCGGGCTCCCGACGCAGGTCATCTCTGGCCGAACGCCCCGGAGTATCTCCCGAACGGCACGCAGCTCCCATCGCCAGTCTTTCTGGGCTGTGCTGGCTGCCTGCACGACCTCTCCCCCCGCCAGAAGGACCGCCTCGACGTATTCCGGCGGCCCGGGCCGGAAGAGGAGGGCGCGTTGCCGAGGATGCAACGTCGCACGTGCGAGAAGGAAGACAAGCTCCGTTACGCTCCCGCTGACCCATACCTTGGATTTGGGCACGGTCAAGCGCGCGCCCAGGGCTTCGCGGAGCTCAGAGTAGGGTGGGTCTACCGCGAGCGAAATGTCCAGGTTGGCGAGGGCACGCACGACAGCCGGCGGCGACCCCAGAGGGTTCAGCGGCAAGGAAAAATCTATGACGGGCCCCGGTCCCTCCCGCGGAATTTCAGAGGCGTCAGACGCCTTCCTCACCCTCATCTTCTCCAGAGCGGACATCGGCCTCTTCCTTCTCCCGCTACTCTACACCTCTCCAGAGAGGCCTTATCGGGCATGCGAGGACGGGAGAACGGGAGAAAGGGTAATTTTCACCCAAAAATTCCCTCGTCTCCATCTTGACGAAGGAGAGAGTCTCACGTATCGTAGCGACAACTTAGGAGGAGGGAAACATGGAAGCTTACTGCATGCACTGTCGCAAGATGCGGACCATCAAGAGCCCCAGCAAGATAACCATGAAGAACGGCCGCCCCGCTACCCAGGGCACCTGCGCCGTGTGCGGGACCAAGGTCTTCAAGATCGGGAAGAGCTAAGCCGCCTCCTTCGGCTGCCCTCGTTTCGGCATCTCGACCTCTCTGGCGCAGGAAAAGCCGGAGCGCAGGGTGTTAGTGCGGAGAAGAGAACGCAAGCCCCGCTAAGAGTGGCCTTTCCTGCGGCGAAGGACATGGGGTGCCTTCATTTTCTACGCCGCTGGGAGCCTCTGTGCCTGAACTCTTGCGGACCTCCCTGTACGACGCCCATAAGAAATTGGGCGCCAAGATGGTTGACTTCCACGGCTGGGAGATGCCTCTCCACTACCCCGCAGGCATCCTGGCCGAGCATCGGGCTGTCCGCAACGCCTGCGGCCTCTTCGACGTCAGTCACATGGGCCGCATCGCCCTTCGGGGCCAGGGAGCCGCGGCCCTCCTCGACCTCCTCTTCACCGGCGAGATAGACGACCTTCCTCTGGGAAAGGCCCGCTACGGCTTCCTGTGCAACGAGAAGGGAGGCATCATCGACGATGTCGTCGTTCTGTCCCTGGCGCCCCAGGCCTTTCTCCTCGTGTGCAACGCCGCAAGCTGGGACCGGGCCCTGGGATGGGTCCAGCAGTGGTCTCCTCGGTTCGAGCCGGTGGAGATCGTCCCGGGACGAGAGGAGACGGCGATGATCGCTCTCCAGGGGCCCGCGGCGGCAGAAAGGCTGGAGACCCTGGCCCCCGGGCTCTCGACATCGCTCCCCCCGTTCGCCGTGACGTCAGAGGTCGTTGCCGGGCTCCTGGTCACCGTTGCCCGCACCGGCTACACTGGAGAGGACGGGTTCGAGTTCATCCTGGGGGCTAAAGAGGGGCCGGACCTCTGGCGTGCCCTTCTCAAGGAAGGCGCGGCCCCCTGCGGGCTCGGCGCACGCGACACCCTCCGTCTGGAGGCGGGGTTTCGCCTCCACGGACAAGACATGGACGAAGACACCACTCCTCTTGAGGCCGCGCTAGGCCGTTTCGTTCGGATGGAGAAGGTTTTCGTGGGCGTGGAAGCGCTTCGGGAGCAGAAGCGCGCTGGCCTTTCCCGGCGCTTGGTCGGCTTCACCCTGGAGGGGCACGATATCCCCCGGGCCGGCTATGCCGTCCGGGCGGAGGGGCAGGAGATCGGCCGCGTCACGAGCGGGACCTTCTCTCCTACCCTCCAAAGGGGCATCGGCCTCGCCTATGCGCCCCCTCGCCATGCCGAGCCGGGGACGCGCATCATCGTAGACATCCGGGGGAGGGACGCCCCCGGAAAGGTCGTCGCCCTCCCCTTCTATCGAAGAAAGCAAGGGGAGTCTTCCCTCGCCAGCCTATGATGGACCCTCAGCGCCTGAAATACACACGCGAGCACGAATGGGTGGGGCTGGAGAGCCCAGGGGTGGCCCTCATCGGCATCACCGACTACGCCCAAGACCAGCTCGGCGATGTCGTTTATCTGGCCCTGCCGGAGCCCGGGGGCAGAGTTGTCCGGCTCCAGAAGTTCGGCGAGGTGGAGTCGGTCAAGTCCGTCTCTGACCTCTTCTCACCGGTGAACGGAGAGGTCCTAGCGGTGAACCAGGCCCTGCGGGACCACCCCGAGCTGGTGAACCAGGACCCCCTCGGGGAGGGCTGGCTCCTTCGAGTGCGCCTGGCCAACGCGACGGAGCTGAACACCCTGATGTCCAAAGCAGAGTACGAGAGGTTCCTCCACCGAGAAGGGGGGTAGAGGTGGCCTCTCCCTACATCCCGACGACGGAGGAGGACCGCCAGAAGATGCTGGCGGCGATCGGCGTCCGCTCCGTGGAAGACCTCTTCATAGATATCCCAGCGGCTTATCGGGACCCCCCGTTGATCCTGCCCCCCGCCCTCTCGGAGGCGGAGTTGCTGGTCCACCTCCGAGGGCTTGCCGGGCGGAACTGGACGGTGGACGATCATCCATCCTTCCTGGGCGGAGGGGCCTCTAACCACTTCGTCCCCAGCGTGGTGTGGGCGTTGGCGGGGAGGGGCGAGTTCGCAACCTCCTATACGCCCTATCAGCCCGAGGTGAGCCAGGGGGTCCTCCAGGCCCTGTACGAGTTCCAGAGCCTCATCGCCCAGCTCACCGAGATGGATGCCGTCAATGCGGGGATGTACGACGGGGCCTCCGCTCTGGCCGAGGCGGCCCTCATGGCCTGCCGGCTGACCAGACGCAAGAAGGTGGCCGTCCGAGAGACGGTCTCCCCCACCTATCGGGATGTCCTGAAGACCTACCTGAGCGCCCAGGGGATCGCCCTCGTGAACGAGGCAGATGCCGAGACGGCTTGCCTCGTGCTCCAGCAGCCCAACTCGCTCGGCTACTGGGAGGAAGTCGGGGAGGCTGCCAGGGTGCACGAACGAGGAGGCCTTCTGGTAGTGGCGGTGGACCCTGTCTCTCTGGGGCTCTTCCGGCCTCCGGGGAGCTACGGCGCGGACATCGTCGTCGGGGAGGGGCAGCCCCTGGGCATCCATCCCAGCTTCGGCGGCCCCGGCCTTGGCCTCTTCGCCTGCCGCAAGGAGTACCTCCGCCAGATGCCGGGACGCATCGTCGGGCGGACCCTGGACAGTCGAGGGCGAGAGGCCTTCGTCCTCACCCTCCAGACGCGGGAGCAGCACATCCGACGGGAGAGAGCCACCTCCAACATCTGCACCAACGAGACCCTGGCCGCCGTGGCCGCAGCGGTGCACCTGGCCGCCCTGGGCAAGCAAGGGCTGAGACAGGTAGCGGAGCTCTGCTATCACAAGGCCCACTACGCCGCCGCCCACATCGCTCGGCTTCCCGGTTTCTCTCTGCCGCTCCAGGGGGTCTTCTTCAAAGAGTTCGTCGTCCGCTGCCCCGTCCATCCCGCCGAGGTCAATCAGAACCTTCTTGCCCAGGAGATCCTGGGGGGCGTGGACGTGAGCGACCGTGTCCCCAACGGCCTCCTCCTTTGCGTGACGGAGATGAACGCCAGGGACCAGATCGACCGGCTTGTAACGGCCCTGGCCGCGATGGCGAAGAGATAGCATGACTCAGGCGGCCGAGGGGACTGAAAAGGCCACCCTCCTCATGGACGTGAGCCGCCCGGGACGGCGGGGCGCCTCGCTGTCCGCGTTGGATGTCCCGCTTTCCTCCCTGCCACCCACCGAGCTCCTCCGGAAAGAGCTCCCTCTGCCCGAGGTGAGCGAGGGGCAGGTGGTCCGTTACTTCACCCGGCTCAGCCAGAGGAATGTCTCGGTGGATACTACCTTCTATCCCCTGGGCTCCTGCACCATGAAGTACAACCCCAAGGTGAACGAGGA
>JACQUM010000158.1 GCA_016210295.1 Chloroflexota bacterium
GTGTGGGGGGGAGGGGGGAAGAGGCCGCCATGCCGCTGAGGCCTCGTAGCCCGGTCCCGCGGAGCAGGTGGAGAAGCACCGTCTCCGCCTGGTCGTCGGCGGTGTGGGCGGTGAGGACGGCGCGGGCGCCGATCTCGATGGCGGCCCGTGCCAGGGCCGCGTACCGGACCTGCCGCGCGGCCTCCTCCACCGACAGCCTGTAGTCGCGTCGGTATCTTTTCACGTCCGCTTTGACGACGGTCGTCGGCACCCCGAGTCGCTGGCACAGGCGCCGGACGTAGGCGGCGTCGCGTGGCGAGTCGGGGCGCAGGCCGTGGTCCACGTGGAGGACGCGAATCTGGAGGCTCAGTCTCACGCGGAGGGCGGCGAGGGCGGCGAGGAGGGCCGTGGAGTCAGGGCCGCCGGAGACGGCCAGGAGGAGAGGTCCGGCCCGGCCCGCTAGGTGCAGCGCGTGCAGCGCGCTGGCGAGGCGTCGCTCAAAGGGGTGAAGGGGAGGCACGGGTCTCACACTGTCTCTGTGCTCAGGATGTCTTCGTGGATGCGGGCTCTCGTTCCGCGTTCTCTCATGGTATTGTGGAGTGGCAAAACTGGTATTCCGCTATAGGAGAAGGAGGTGCGTATGCCCCAATACTTGGTAGAGCTGGCCCACACTGAGGCCGATTGCGCGAGGGCGCTGGAGACGATCAGGACCTACGGCCTTCACATCCTGAACTATACCTGGTTCGGCTGCATGGCGGGCGTCCACACCAGCTGGGCCACCTTCGAGGCGGAGGATGAGCCCCACGCTCGTTTTGCCCTTCCGCCTCCGATGCGCGCCCAGGCGCGCGTCGTCGAGGTGCAGAAGTTCACACCCGATCGGATCCAGCAGATCTTGGGGTTCCACAAAGGGTAGAGTTCCAGGCGTGTCCCTCTCATTCCCGTCCCAGGATGGTTTCCCGGGCATCTCTCTTCCTCCTTGACGAATTGGACGATAATAGATAGTATCGTTACAGCCTCGCGCCGCGCCACAGGCCTCCTCGCGTGGCGCGACTTTTTTGTACAGGGACTTCCATGATCGTGACCGCCGTGGGCAACTATCCCCGCACCCAGCTCAAGTCGGGGGGCGGCAGCGTCCGCCGCGCCCTCACTCAGCTCGACCGCGGCGAGATCACCTGGGAGGGCGTCCTGGCCGCCCAGGACGCCTACACGAAGGAGGTCATCGAGGAGCAGGTGGAGGCAGGCCTGGACGTGGTGACCGACGGCCAGGTCCGCTGGGACGACGCCCAGACCTACTGGGCCAGCCACCTGGAAGGCTTCGCCATCAACGGCCTCATCCGCTGGTTCGACACCAACACCTACTACCGCCACCCCAGCGCCGACGGCAAGATTTCCTGGACCAGGCCCATCTCTCTGCGCGACTACAAATTCGCCATCGAGGCTTCGCTCAGGCCGGTGAAGGTTGTACTCACCGGGCCCTATACCCTGGCGAAGCTTTCCGCCAACAAGCATTATCCCGACCTCCGCAGCTTCGTCCTCGACTTGGCAGCAGCCCTGAACAAGGAGGCCAAGGCGCTGGAGGCCCTGAAGCCCTACGCTATCCAGTTTGACGAGCCCGCCATCGTCCGGCCAGGCAACAAGGGCGACCTCTCCCTGTTCCAGGAGGCGATGCAGGTCCTCGTCCAGGGGCTCAAGTCCAAGACGGCCCTCTGCACCTACTTCGGGGACATCGAAGGCCTGGCGCCCGAGTTCTTTCACCTTCCCTTCGACGTCCTGGGCCTGGACTTCTGGATGGGACCCAAGAATTGGGACCTCCTCACGGGGTTCCCCCAGGATAAGGAGCTGGGCCTGGGCATCGTGGACGCGCGGAACACGAAGCTGGAGTCGGTGGAGTGGATCGTCGAGCAGGTCCGACGCGCCGGAAAGCACGTCTCCTATGACCGGCTCCACATCAACCCCTCCTGCGGCCTGGAGTTCCTGCCCCGCGACCGGGCCCGCCTGAAGCTGTTCCGCATGGTGGAGGGGGTGAACAGGGCCCGCGAGGTCTTGAAGGCGGGGCAGCCCGCTCCGTTCAGTCGCCCGTCCAGAAGGGGAGCGGTCAGCAAGGCTCGGAGGGCGTGAAGAGATGGCAGCGTTGCTCACCACGGCCGTCGGCAGCTACCCCAAGCTGGACTACGTTGTCGAGGCACGGGCCAGGGCGGCCCGCGGCGCCAGGTCCGCCGAGGAGTTGAAGAGGCTGGAGCGGCAGGCCACCGAGTTCTGGGTCCGCTTCCAGGAGGAGATCGGCCTGGACATCCTGGTGGACGGCGAGCAGTACCGGGGCGACATGGCCGCCTACTTCGCGGAGAACCTGGAGGGCTTCGAGCTGGGCGGCCCCGTCCGCTCCTATGGCAATCGCTACTACCACAAGCCCATCGCCATCGGCGAGGTGCGCCGGACCCAGCCCATCACGCTGGAGTGGTGGCGGTTCGCCCAGGGCATGACGGACAAACCAGTCAAGGGGATGCTCACCGGGCCCTACACCATCGCCGACTGGTCTTTCGACGAGCACTACGAGAGCCGGGAAGCGTTCATCATGGCCCTAGCCCGCGTCATCCACGACGA
>JACQUM010000159.1 GCA_016210295.1 Chloroflexota bacterium
GCGCACAGGAGACCACCAGCAGGATAAGGCTAACGCCCAGGGCTAGGGCGAACTGGAACAGCCTGGACGACACCATACGACACCTCCCTATGGGATTCGCCGCCCGATCACGCTGGTGAATTTTCCCCAGGGCGACTGGCCTAATGCTAGTTAAGCACATTGAACCTGTCAATATACCTCGTATGCCGAGGACGCCTGCGAGGAAGGCGGCCGCTCCGGATCGAGAAACTACATCGGCTGCTGCTGTCCCGCCCGAAGCTGGTCCGCAGTCAAGGCGCCGGGGAGCGTCAAACCTTTCCCCAGAGTGAGCGGAAAGATCTCAAACAGACGGTCGATGTCCCACGGGACGGTAGTGTAGATCGCGCGGACCTCCTCCGGGTCGCTGTAGAGGACGTAACGGTGGACATCGGGGGGAGAGCCGTACCCGCCGAAGACGTGCCCCGAGACGTTGGCCGCTTGAGGACTGGAAAGATACGCAAGGATCGGCGGGATATTGGCAGGGTCGCCATAGGTGCCCGCCGCTCGCGTGCTCCGCGGCGGCTCCCCCCGCTTCTGCGCCTCCTGCTGCTCAAGCTCCCGATCATTCATCCGGGTCCACGCCATGGGAGCGAAGGCGTTAGCGTTGACCTTGTAGCGCACCATCTCCATGGCGCAGGCCTTCATCAAGCTCACAATCCCTCCCTTGGCCGCACAGTAGTTCACCTGCCCCGTGCTGCCCAGCCAGGCACCGGAGGTGAAGCTCACCACCCGCCCGTACTCCCGCCGCTGCCGCCAGTGAATGCTGGCGAACTTCGTCATGTTGAAGGTCCCCTTCAGATGCGTCGCGATCACCGCGTCCCACTCCTCCTCCGACATGTTGAAGATCATCCGCTCCCGAAGGTTGCCGGCTATGTTGATGACGATGTCCAGCTTCCCGTACTTCTCGATGGTCTGGGCAACCGTCCTCTCCGCCATGGCGAAGTTGGAGACGTCGGTGTGGATGAATGTCGCCTGGCCGCCCGCCTTGGCGATCCCGTTGGCTACCTCCTGGCCTGGATTTGAGGCCAAGGGTTGGCCCTCGACCGTGACGTTGAAGTCAGCGACGACGACCTTGGCCCCCTCCCTCGCGAAGCGCTCCGCCGTGGCCCGGCCCATGCCGTGGGCGGCGCCCGTAACGACGGCCACCAATCCATCTAGCTTACCCATGTCCTACCTCCCCTGAGGCTCTAGAGATGGAGGGCCGCCCGCCGAAGGTGGGCGGCCCTCCCTCGTTTGCGCTTTCCGTCAGCCTACTTGGCCAGCCACCAATAATCCATGCGGTGGGCGGAACCACCGATGAAGTTGGAGGAGACCTTGAAGCCACGGATGTCCGGGCTCATGACGTAGCTGAAAGCGTACCAGTCGAACTGAGCGCGGGCATGGTCGTCCAGGATAAGCTTGCTGAACTCGTGCGCCAGAGTGATGCGCTTGGTCTTGTCCAGCTCCTGGCCCATCCTGTTGCAGAGGTCGTCGGCCTGGGGGTTAGAGTAGCGGCCGTAGTTCCGGTCGGAGCCCGTATAGTAGTGCTCGTAGCAGACCTGGTTGGGGTCGGGGTGGGAGACAATCTGGTTCCAGCGCATGACATCGAACTCCCCAGACACGGCTTGCGTCGTGCCCCGCTGGAACTCCGGCGAGTACATCTTGACGTTGAAGCCGGCGCGGCGCAGCGTCTCGGTGAGGACGGCATCGAAGTCTCCCGGGCCGGGGATGCCGGGCATGTCGACGAAGAGGGCCTTGGGGTCGGGGTAGAGGGCGTAGCCCTGCTCCTGGAGGATCTGCCGCGCTCGGGCGATGTTCTGCTCCACGGTGTCGATGTTGTACCCCGGGTAGGTCTCGACCGTCTTCCGCGGGAGGTTCCAAGGCGTCCCGACGTTGAAGACATAGTTTCCGGGCTGGCACCAGCCCTCCATGCCGATGGTGCACATGGTGCGCCGGTCGACGCCCAGAGATAGGGCCTCCCGCAGCTTCACGTTGGTCCAGGGTGCCTTCCCCTTGTGAGCGTCCAGGAACTGCGGCCCCATCCCGACCTGCCCCTTGGAGTTCCACTCCGGATTGTCCTCGGGACGGAAGGGGCCGATAAACTGGAGGTGCTTGGCCTCCCGGTAGACGGTGTCTATGCCCACTCCCTGTGTGGCGGATCCAGCGTTGCAGATATGGACCCGGCCGACGCGGAGGGCGGAGAAACAGGCGCCGCCGGCCCCGATCTGGTGCTCAATGCGGTCCAGGTAGGGATAGGGCTTCCCGTCAGCGGCCTTCCGGTGGTAGCGCGGGTTGGGGATGTAAGTCGTCACCTCGTCGGCCACGACGCGCTCCAGCTTCCAGGGGCCGGAGCCCACTATAGTCCTGGCAAGGTCCTTGAGCCGGGGCTGCCAGTAGTCCTTGGGAAGGACGGGGTTGATGGAGACGGCCAGCATGGCGGGAAGGGCGGCGTAGGGGAACTTGGTGTGGACGACGGCCGTCAGGGGGTCGGGGCACTCCACCTTGGTGACGGGGACGAAGGTGCGGCCGCGCATGGTGCGCATGATCCCCTCGCCGGTCTTGATGGTCATGATGGACCAGGCGACGTCGTCGCAATCCACCGGCTCGAAGGCGCCGTCGGGGAGGGCCGCCATCATGTTGGGCTCGAGCTTGAAGCTCCAGGAGAGGCCGTCCTTGGCGACGGTCCACTCGTAGGCCATGCGGCCCTCGATCTCCTCGTCGCCGCCGAAGAACTTTTCGGAGGGCTTGTACTGGAGGACCGAGTCGTTGACCCTCATGGCCTCTGCGGAGCAGCACTGCTCCCAGGCGGCGAATTGAGGAATGCCTCCGCCGCCGACGAGAAGGGTCCCTCCGCGGCGCGCCTTCTCCCCTGTTGGAGCAGGCGTGGGAGTGGGAGGAGCGGCAGTCGCTTCCATAGCCGGCGCAGCAGTGGGTGCCGGTGCTGTGCTCGGCGTGGCGGTGGGCGCCGCCGCCGGCGCGCAGGAGACGATCAAGAGAAGGAGAGTGAGGGCAAGAACGGGGACGAGCTGAAGCGATTGACGGACCATAAGCAGCACCTCCCTCTGATAACTTTCTTATTGGCCTGGCCGCTGTTCTTCGGCGGTCGCTTTAGAGGAGCGGCGCCATCTTACCATAGACATACAACACTCTGTCAACATGCTCCGTTGAGCACTTGGGGGGACCAGAAGATGCGCGAGGCAGCCTCGGGCACGCCTGAGTCGGTAGAAAACCCCGTGTGGGGTGGCGCGCCTTCAGGCGCGCCACCCCTCACTTTTGCTTCCCGAGTGCGCGTTAGCCCTATCTTACGGCTTCCGCGTCCGTGGAAAGCAGTCGCGCGATTCCATCCTCACCGAGACGCCTTAATGGGGATCTTCACGTAGGGCATGTTCTTGGCAGGATCGATGGGCCGCCGCTCAATGAACGCCACCCGCCGCTCCTTGCACTCCTCCGACGCCAGATAGCCGGGGATGTGCTGCTGCACCGGCCCCACTTCCGGCTTGATGTGGTCGTCGTACTGGTTGAAGGAGATCTTCTGCATCTGGACAATCACCGGGCTCACGTTCTTGATGTCGGCGATCCAGCGGTCCACTTCTTTCCAGAGCTCCTCCCGGTTGGCGACCACCTTGTTGATGAGCCCCATCTCGTAGGCCTCCGGAGCCGTGTACTGGCGGCAGACCATCCAGATCTCCCGGGCCCGCTTTTGGCCCACCCGGCCCGCCAGAACGGCGGTGCCGTGGCCGGCGGCGGGGCTGCCCACCCGGGGCCCTGTCTGGCCGAAGCGGGACTTGGCCGTGGCGATGGTGAAGTCCGACTCGTAGCAGAGGATGTTGCCCGAGCCGATGGCGAAGCCGTCCACGGCGCAAATAACCGGCTGGGGTATCTCGCGTACCGCCCGGCTGTAGCCGATGGGATGGGTGCCGGCGTACTCAGCGTTCTCCACATCCGGATCGTAGCTCTGGTCGTTTCCCGTGCAGAAGGCGTTCGACCCGGCGCCCGAGATGACCACGACGCGGACGGACTGGTCCTCGCCGGCATCCAGGAGAACCTCGGCCATCTGGTTCATGGTGATGCCGCGCTTGGCGTTGTACACCTCCGGCCGGTTGATCAACAGGTAGGCCACCCCGTCCCGCTTCTCGTAG
Source organism: Chloroflexota bacterium (assembly GCA_016210295.1). Lineage (GTDB taxonomy): Bacteria > Chloroflexota > Dehalococcoidia > UBA6926 > JACQUM01 > JACQUM01. Next base: position 4,137 of record JACQUM010000159.1, read on the forward strand.
ACAACGTCGGAGAGGCGGGTGGCCTTCGGGCCGATCACCGGCTCCTTGTAGTTGGGGAACTTCTGGTCGATCATGTCCACCACATCGTGGGCAAGCTGGAGGAGTTGGGCCGAGTTGAAGTCGGCGCGAGCCGTGCCGGTGATCTCGTACTCCCCCCGCGTGGCGCGGATACCCTTGGTCCCCAGCCACCGCGTATAGCCGCGGGTGAAGTCGTGGACGGCGGGACAGGCCTGGTGGGCGAGGCGCACCCGCTGGCCCGTCGCCAGGTCGTCTACGCCGAGCTTGAAGGCGGCGTCCCCACCGCTGGCAGGCGTCGCGAGGCTGACGTTGAACCGCACCCCCGCCGGCTGATAGCTGAGACTGGTCTCGAACTGGAACTTCCCTGGCATGATCCCTCCTTTTTGTTCGGTGATGCGCTTCGCACCCCGATTCTTTCCCCAGCTAGAACTCCTCGCTCGAAGCAGAACGCCGAGCAGCGTTACCAAGGATACGGACCGCAGACTGTAACCACCCCCGAGCGGGAATACTACGTGGTCTTGTTCGCTTCTGTCAAGAGTCGCATCCAGTCCGGAGCAGGGTGAGCGGGCCTGCTGACCAGCCCGCTCACCCTGCTATACTCTGGACACCTCAAAGAGGTCTCGCCCTGGCCAGCGGCCCGTGAAGGACTATCTTCTTGAGTCAGCAACAAGAGAACCCTGGCAGCACCTATTTCCTCAGCGGCAGGCCTCCGGGGCGAGGCATCTTTTATGGTTGGTGGGTCCTCCTCGCCCTTAGCGCCACCATCTTCTACATCGCGGGGTCCTTCTGGTGGGGGTTCTCCGTCTTCTTCCCAGAGATCCTTCGGGAGTTTGGCTGGAGCCGCGCCACAGCCTCCCTGGCGCTGACGCTTCAGAGCCTGGAATCCTCGGCGGCGGCGCCCCTGTTCGGCTACCTGGTGGGCCGCGTGCCCGTCCGCCGGCTGATGCTGTTCGGGTTTCTCGTGGCGGGGCTCGGGATTGTCCTCCTCTCGCAGACGCACTCCCTCTGGTGGTTCTACGGCAGTTTTCTCTTGATCGCCGTGGGGACAGGAGCGTGCGCGGGCGTCGTCGCGCAAACCCTGGTGGTGCGCTGGTTCTACCGGCGCAGCGGGCGAGCCACGACGGTCCTGTTCGTCATGCCCGGCCTCGGCGCCTCTCTCCTCATCCCCTTCCTCACCTTTGCGATCGACGCCATCGGCTGGAGACAAAGCCTGCTCCTGATTGGCATCGGCTTTGGGCTTCTCGCGGTGCCCGTGCTCCTGCTCGTCCGAGACTCCCCGGAGAGCCTCGGCCTTCGGCCGGACGGCGCCAGGCCACCGGTCGCCAAGGAGCCTGCCGACGCCCAGAAACTCACTCTCGCAGACGAGCGGAGCTTCACGCTTCGCGAGGCCATCCGGCAGCGTACCTTCTGGCTCCTGGCCGTCGCCATCGCCTTTTGGAACCTGGCGAGCTCGGGAGTCCAGCCCCACCTGTTCGTGGCCCTCCTCGGTATCTCCATACCACGAGGGCAGGCCGCGCTGATTGTCGCCCTCCTCCCCGCGGTGAGCCTCGTCGGACGGATCGGCTTCGGTCTCCTCTCCGATTTCATCGACAAACGGCTGTTGCTGGCGACCGCCGTCGCCACCGAGGCCATCGGTCTGGCGTTCCTCACCGCTCTCATGCTCAGGCCCCAGGATACCTCTCTGACCTTCGCCTTCCTGGCCTTCTTCGCCGTCGGCTTCGGCGGCCTCATCCCGACCCAAATGGTGACGGTCGGAAACTACTTCGGGAGGCACCACTTCGGCATCGTCTTCGGGGCCCTCGGGGCCGTTTCAACATGGGGCGGGATGATCGGTCCCTTCTTCGCGGGCTGGGTGTTCGATGTCACGGGTTCCTATTTCGGCGCCTACGCCACAGGATGCGTGCTGCTGGTCTTGGCCGTCCCTCTCTTTCTTGCGGCCCGCAATCCGCAGCCATCTGCTCGCGTAGTCAGCCCCGCGCCCGCGGGGCCGCGCTCGATCGGCTCGGTGGGCATGGCCCGATGGACCGCGAGATTCATGCGGCCACTGAAAAAATAAGGTAGAGTTGCATTCTAGCCATCTACAAGAAGACTGACAGCGTGAATGAGGAAGGATGTCCCTGTGTTCCGGGACTCGCTGCTTTGGTTGGCCGGACGTCTATTCCCCTGGGCCTCCTACCATCGTGTCCTTGTAGCAGCTTCCAAATCTGATTGTTGGCGAGCGTGTAGAGCGCGCCGCCGAGGAGGGGATTGGTGAACGTTCTCGTCGTCGGTGGAGCCGGGTACGTGGGCTCCGTAGTCGTGAGGGAGCTTTTGGAACGAGGCTACGAAGTCCGAGTCTTCGACCGGCTCTTCTACGGCGACCGCGGCCTCCAGGAGGTGCGGGAGCGGATCGCCCTCCTTGTAGGCGACATGCGACAGCTCCCTCACGAAGCTCTGGAAGGGGTGGACGCCGTCATCAACTTAGGTGGACTCTCTAACGATCCGACGGCGGAGTACAACCCGGCTGCAAACCGCGAAATGAACACCCTCGCAGCAATTGCCCTCGCACGTCAGTGCATCGAGCGGGGCATCTCGCGCTACGTTTTCGCCTCCTCGGCGTCCATCTACGACATCGGGGTGAGTGCAGAGGAGAAAGACGTGATTCTGGACGAGGAGAGCCCCGTCGCGCCCAAGGCGGCTTACTCCTCCTCCAAATACGAAGCCGAGCGCGCCCTTCTTCAATTGATGCGCGAGCACCAGGATTTCTGCCCGGTTATCCTGAGGAAGGGCACCGTGTTCGGCTTCTCGCCCCGCATGCGGTACGATCTGGTTGTCAACACGTTCGTGAAGGACGCCCTGAAGACAGGGAAGATGACCGTCTTCTACGGCGGCGAGATGTGGCGCCCCCTCCTCTCGGTCCAGGATGCGGCGCGGGCCTACATAGCGAGCTTGGAGGCTCCCGAGGAAGTAGTGAGGGGACAGGTCTTCAACGTGAGCTACGGGAACTTCCGTATCTCCGAGGTGGCGCTTCGTGTCCGGGAGGGGCTCCGCGAGGCCGGGGTCGCGGCCGACATCGTGACCGACTACGACTACCGAGGCGTCCGGAGCTATCGCGTGTCGGCACAGAAGATCGCGCGGACACTGGCTTTTCGCCCCGTGGTGGGTATCGAGGAGGCGGTCCGGGACATGGTCGCTCAGATCCGGCGGCACAACTGCACGGACTTCGATAACCCGCGCTACTACAACTTGAGCTGGATGAGGATCCTCGAGGAGGCGGACGCCATCATTCGGGTGACCGGGACGGTCTTCGAGGCACCGGAGAGCGTGGAAGGGAAGGTCATCTCCTTCAAATCGGAGACGAGGAAGGGTAACCGGGCCAGGGAGAGCTAGGGAATGACACGCATCGTTCTCCTGGGCGCCAACGGGCAGTTGGCTCGGGACCTCTTGTTGGCTCTGCGAGAGGAGGAGGTTCTCCCTTTCACTCACGAGGAGTTGGACATCTGTGACTTTCAGTCTGTCCGGTCTATCCTTCAGAAGTCGGCCCCAGAGGTTGTCATCAACGCCGCAGCCATCAAGGCAGAGGCGTGCGAGCGTTTCCCCGACATGGCACTCTTGGTCAACGCGCTGGCTCCCAGGAACCTAGCCACGGTCTGTCGGGACTTGGATGCTCTTCTCGTGCATTACAGCTCGGACTACGTCTTTGGGGGCGACAAGGGTGGGCCGTACCTGGAGGAGGACACTCCTGCCCCTCTCAATGTCTATGGTGTGGCAAAGGTGGCCGGTGAACACCTTGTTCGAAGCGCTTGGCCGCGGCACTGCATCATTCGGACCTCGGGCCTCTTCGGCGTGGGCGGCATGGGACGAGGCAGGGGAAACTTCGTCGAGACGATGCTCCGCCTGGGGGGAGAGAGGGGAAAGGTGCGCGTCGTGACGGACCAGGTCTTCTCACCCTCCTACGCGCCCGATATGGCCGAGAGGACGAGGGAGATCATCCAGACAGGGTCCCTGGGGACTTTCCATGTGACGAACAGCGGTACGTGCTCGTGGTTCGAGTTCGCCGAAGCTATCCTGGGATCGGCGCTGCCCCATGTCCAAGTGGAGCCCGTGACCACGAAGGAGTTCGGGGCCCCCACTCGCCGGCCGGCCTACTCTGTCCTGGACAACGTCCGGACTCGAGCGCTCGGGCTGCCTGACCTTCGGCCCTGGCAGGAGGCCCTGGCCGATTACTTGAAGGCCCGTGCAGGAGTCGGGGTGCGTGCCTGATCCTGCTCTAAGCGTCGTGGTCCCCACCTTCAACCGGCGGGCCACGCTCCTTCGCTGCTTAGAGGCCCTCCGTCGGCAGACGGCGGCTCCCGACTCCTTTGAGGTCGTCCTGGTGGACGACGGCTCCTCCGACGGGACCGACGAGACCGTGGCCCAGGTTCAAGGAGAGTGGGGAACAAGGCTGCGCTTTTTTCGTCAGCCCAATCGCGGTCCGGCCACCGCCCGGAACCGGGGCGTACGAGAGGCGAAGGGGACCATCGTCCTCTTCATCGGCGACGACATCGTCGCCCACCCCGACCTGCTCCGCCGGCACCAGGAGGCGCACCGCCGCCGCCCCGAAGAGAGCGTCGCCCTCCTGGGCCTCACGACCTGGGACCCGACACAGAGAATTACCCCGTTCATGCGGTGGCTGGAGAACGGCGGGCCCCAGTACAAGTACTGGAGCATCCGCGATCCGGAAAACGTCGGCTACGTCCACTTCTACACGTCCAACATCTCCCTCAAGCGCGGCTTCCTGCTGGAGAAGGGCCTGTTCGATGAAGAGTTCCCCTATGCGTCCTACGAGGACATCGAGCTGGGGCGACGGCTGGAGCGCCAGGGGCTGCGCATCGTCTACGACGCCGAGGCGGTCGGCTATCACGACCACATGACCCGGCTGAAGGATGCCGTCCGGCGGATGGAGCGCGTGGGAGAGTCGCGTCTCTTGTTTGAACAGAAGACGGGTCGAAGGCCGCCGCCTCTTCAAGGGGCGCAGGGATCGCTCCGCTCCCTCCTCGCGGAGCTGAAGTTTCGGCTATACTATCGTCTCGGAGCATTGGCCGAGGACAGGATCGTCCTGCCCTGGGTGTATGCGTACCTGATGGACAAGGCATTGTGGCGAGGGTACTGGCGCCATGCAAAGACGATGTAGCCTCCTCGTCTTGAACTACAACGGCAAAGACCTGCTGGCCGAGTACCTCCCTTCCATCGTCCAGGCGGTGGAGGAGGAC
>JACQUM010000161.1 GCA_016210295.1 Chloroflexota bacterium
ACCGCTGCCACACGGCAAAGCCTGGGTTGTTCCCCAGTCGTTCGGCGGTGAACCCGATCAAGGCCCCCGCGATGGTGTAGACCACCGTGAACCCAACGACGAAGAAGACGGCTGCCTTTACCGCCTGGAAGCGACGGACTGCCGCCACCTGCCTGCTCGCCTCCTGCATGCTGATTCCTGCCATGGCGGGGATGAAGAAGGCGGTAAGCTGGAACAGGCATGGCCACATGGCCGCCACCAACCCGCCCAGGAGCGCTAGGACCGAGCCCCACCCCAAGGTGACACCTGACCCGGCTCCGGCGCCCGCGTAGATGAGCGGGAAGTGCCATTCGAGGCTCTCACTCCCCGGCAGTTGAACCTCCATGAAGCGGTGGCGCAGACCTGAAGGTGGTTCCACGGCAAAGCGCAGCAGGGTGAACCGGTGGTGAGGAGAGGAGACAACCTGCTCCACCAGGTCAGCCTGGTACTCCTTCCCATCGAGGCGCACGGACAGCGCTACGGGCTCCGCTGGCAGGTCAGAGGTGTGCGAAGTCTCGGCCAGGGTGATGACGATGAACCGGTCGGGCTGATAGCGCGCCGCTGCATCTGCAGGAAGCGTGGCGGCCCAATACTCGGGAGTGGCATAGGTGGCTCGTACGGTGATATCCTGCTCCCCCTTGGCGTTGACGCTGGTGGAGGTCCGGGTCAGGCCTCGTGAGAGGGGGGACGTCAGGAGTTCGCTTGGCTCCAAGAACGAGGGTGACTGAGCGGCAGTGGTGGGCAGACCAGCGGCGGGTGACTGAGCGGCAGTGGTGGGCAGACCAGCAGCGGTTGGCTGAGCGACCGCTCTGGTCAGTTGCAACGGAAGCTGCCAGGAAAAGGTGCTAATCTCTCCAGATCCCCACGGGACCAGAACGGTCAGGGTGTGCTGCTCCTGGTACAGCAGCTCTGGGTCTGTGTCCTGGGGCAGGGGGAAGAGGTAGCGCGCCCTCCGGTGGTATGCGTCCTGGGAGATGACAGTGATCTCATAGGCCTCCACGCCCTTGCCGCCATCCAGCCGCATGAGAGGCCTGGGAGGATCGGGGCTCATGCCCACTTCGTGGTCATGGTCTGCTTCCTCCATCATGAAGATGGCGACGGGCTGCGCCAAGGGGACTTGAAACAACTCCTCGGGCGCCGCCTGGGCCAGCAGGGGAGGCATGTAGGTCACATCCAAGTGGATCAATCCGGGACCGATCACACCACGGGCCAGCGCGCGCGCGAGGTCCTTCACGGGCAACAGCTCCTGTACGCGGGCTGCGGAGGGAGCTGCCTCTGGTGCTGAAGGCGCGGAGGGAGCCGCCTCAGAGGCCGAAGACGCGGAGGGGGCTGAGACCACAGGCGCGGATGGTGGAAGAAGAAACTGCTCAAGGCTGGGCTCGTCCTTGTCCCCTAGCCAGGGCAAGACCTGCTGGGCGGCCAAGCCTCCGCCGTAGAGGACAAGAGCGCTGATCCCTGACATCAACAAGAGCGCCGAGAACGTCCGGCGGGTTGGCCCTGGTGCCTCCTGGGATGGTACCTCCCAAAAAACCATAGCCAGCAGCACAGCCAGGCCCAGGCCCTCGGCTACTACCGACAGGATACCGTACGCCTCCACCCCCCCCGGCCCGCCGTGGCCGAAGGGGGCTGGAAGCACTCTGGTGATGGCCCATAGCGCGATGAGGGCCCCAGCGCCGATGATACCCACGCCATAGAGCAGCGCAGACGAAGGCTTGCGCCAAAAGGCAATCCCCCAGGCGACCTGTGCGACGCCCGTCAGCCCCAGGAACAGGCCGTGCCCGAGATGGTTCATGTGCTGGGGAGCGATGTAGAGGTGCAGGATGCCAGCGAGGATGGCGAGCATGGCCGCCGCTGCTGCAAGCCGCCGTCCGCCGGTGTCCTGGTCAAAAGGCTGGATGCGGCGCAGTGCTCCCTGAGCTACTGCATCCATAGTCTCCTCGGATACTCCCTTTGTGTCTCAATATCACTATGAAGGGAAAGCGGCGAACCAGGAACACCAGGACTGGTAGTCTCTTCCTCCCAATAGAAGTAGGTTGTCCACGGAAGAGCTATTGAAGCAGGTAGGAGCGAACACTGTGCCCTTACGGCTGCTCATGAAGGTCTCTCCCTACGGGATAACCGAAATCGTGGTCCTCATCATCCCAGGATGCTCGTTGCAGACCAGGTACAGCGTCGACGTCGACGAGGCTGTCGGGTAGCTGAAGCTCAAGGAGATTGTGTCGCCCGGATCGACCTCTCCCGAGCTGGCCAGCTCGCCGGCGCAGTGGCCGCCCATGCACTCCTCGGTCGGCGGGTAAACGCTCGTGTTATGGGTTCCGCCTAGCACGTTGATGGTAATCTCGACGGGCTGGCCCGCGTGGACCACCAGGGGCCAGAGGTTGATGTTGGTGGGGTCGGGAGGCGTGCTGCCGTTGGCGTTGGTGCCGCTAATCCACATGAAACGGTTGGGGTTCTTGTCCGCGCTCAGAGTGAAGAGGGCCTTGCCGCCTGGGGTGGGCGTGGGAGTGGCGGCGGGTGTAGGCGCGGCCGTGGCCGTGGCTGTGGGCGCAGGAGTGTAGGTTGGAGTGGGCGGTACAGGTGTGGCCGTGGGCGATGGTGCCGCCGGAGCGGACCCACTGCAGGCAGCCAAGAGCGCAACAAGAGCGCCTGCCACAAGCACCACAAATCCCTTCCTCATCTGAATCATCCTCCCCCCTTAGGGCTGGTCAACGAGGTACTGAAGGTACGCCGCCACCGCCGTGATCTCGTCGTCGCTCAGCTTGATGAAGGCCATTATTGGCACACCGCTTTGAATAGCGCGGCGGACGTAGCCCTCGTCCTTGCCCCGGATGTCGGCGGCAGTCATCGCAGCGGGCCCCTTTCCTCTTCCATCCAGCCCGTGGCAGTAGGCGCATCCTAACCCCCCAGCCGTTTTCTCATAGAGGAGTTTCCCTTGCGCGAGGAGAGCACTTCCTGATTGGACTGTCGGGGAGCTCGTGGGGGCTGGGGCACCGGTAGCGGTAGGCCCAGCCACGGCAACCGTAGCCGTGGTCGTGGGCGGAGCCGTGACAACCGTGGCGGGTGTCGTTGCTGTGGTGGTAGCTATAGCGATGGTCTTGGTTTGAGGCGCCGTCTCCCCTGCATTGACCCCGCCGCAGGCGGGCAGAACCGCCAACATGGCTATCCCTCCCAGGAGCATCGCGCCCACCAGCCTGACCAGGTCCTGCTTCAGCATCTTCCCTCTCATCTTCTCTCTAATGAAAGTATCCTCTTCAATCCAGCCATCCTATTCAGCTTTCTGGGTTGCATTTTGTTGCCTTCTTGGTCGGGTGGGCCCGCCAGAAATCGAAAAACACCGTCTCGTCGAAGGCCACACCGAGCGAGTGCCCCTGGTCCGCAAACTCCACATACACCGACTCGATGCCCACCTTCAGCAACTGCTGATGGGTAGTCTGCACGAGCTGTTTCCACTCGTCGTCCCTGGAGCCGACCCCGTTGAACACGGCGTGGCCGCACAGCGCCTTGGCCCATCGCTCCGGCGTGGTGGACTCCGGGAACAACCCAGGGGCGCCCAAGAGCGTCGCAAAGCGGTCGGGCTGCTGGAGCATCAGCGCAAAGGCGGCGTAGCCACCCATGGAGAAGCCGGCGAGGTGGACCTGCGCGGCGTCGCCACCGTAGCAGGCGAGCACCTCGTCCACCACCCTGAAGGTGCGCTGCGACTCGGAGGCGTCGTAGTACTCCACGCCGTCTGAATACGGAAGCACGATACGGAAGTCATCAACGCCCTTTCCGCCAGAGAGGTAATTGGTCCATAACCGCTGGGAGCCTCGCCGGGTGCCCGCGCCTCCTCCCAGGAACACGATGGTCGGGGCGTTGGGGTTGTCCACCGCTGGCTGGCGGACGAAGTAGGGACTTGCGGGCGTACCGACGATGTCCTGGGGCTGCCCCTTCTCCGGCGCCGCACAGTACTCCGGCGCAGCGGCTTGTGTCCAGGGCGGGGCGCGCGTTGGCGTGGGGGTAGGCTCGACCGTTGGCGTGGACGTGGGCCATGGTGTGGGAGTTGGTTCAGGCGTTGCGGTGTCCGTGGGCAGCAGCACAGGTGTAGCCGTTGCGAGCGGGACGGCTGCAAGTTGGGCCGCGCCGCCGCACGCAGGCAGACCGGCCAAGGCGGCTACCCCTCCCAGCAGAACGCCGCCCACGAGCATGACCATCCTCCTGTTCAACGTCGTCGTCCCTTGCCATCTGATGCGTCCTCGGTGGTGGCGCCCCCAGCAAGGGCTGGGGGCGCCACCAGGTCGTTGTTACTTTGCTGCCGCGGCCTGGGCCTTGGCGAGCCTGATCGCTAGCATCTCTACCTTGGGTCCGCCATGGTCAGCCAGGAC
>JACQUM010000163.1 GCA_016210295.1 Chloroflexota bacterium
ATGGAGGACTCCATCCACGATGTGCCCGTCCAGCGCCCAGCGGAAGTAGCCCGGGCCATACGCGACGCCGTCGAGGACGGGTTCCTGGTAGGGCAGCATTAGGTCTGGGGCGAGTCAAAGGAGGAGAGGCATGGACCTCGCGGGCAAGGTGGCTATCGTGACGGGGAGTAGCAGGGGTCTGGGAAAGGCCACGGCGGTCGCCTTCGCCAGGGCGGGGGCGGCGGTGGTCGTGGCGGCCCGGACGGAGGAGCCCCATCCCCGCATCGCCGGGACCATCCGCCAGACCGCAGACGAGGTGCGGGCCTTTGGCGGGACGGCGCTTGCCATCCGATGCAACATGGGGAGCGCGGAGGAGGTGGAGGAGCTGGTGAAGCGGACGTTGGAGGAGTTCGGCCATGTGGACATCCTGGTGCACAACGCCGCAGCCAACCTCCCCGGTGGCGTCGCGGACCTTGACCTTCGACGCTGGGAGATCCTGTTTAACGTCAACGTTCGCGCGCTCTTCATCCTGGCGAGAGCGGCCGTTGCCTCCATGAAAGCTCAAGGCGGCGGACGCATCCTCGCGGTCGCCCCGAAGCCAGACCTCTCCGCTCAGACAAGCATCTACATCCAGGCGAAACAGGCTCTCACTCACCTGACCCTGGGCATGGCAAAGGAGCTTGCCCCCTTCGGCATCGCCGCCAACTGCCTCTGGCCAGGAGGGCCACGGGACACGGAGGGCATGCAGGCTATCAGCGGAGGGCAGTACGGCAACACCTCGCCGCAGTTGTTCGCCGACGCCGCTCTGGCCATCGTGACGAAGGACCCGCGGACGTACACCGGCCGCACGGTCACGGACGAGGAGGTCCTCCGAGAAGAGGGGGTGAGCGACTTCTCGCGCTATCTGCGGAGTCGCGAAGCGACACAGCCGGATAGGTACACGGATTCCCGGTAAGCGCTTTCTAAGGGGTCTGCGCTTCCCTTCTTGTCCTTTCTCTGCCTTGAGAAAGCTCCCTAGACGTGAGCCCCTTGAAAGATTGGTGTGTCGCACTGGCGAAGGAAAGGGTGCCGAGGTTGGACCTCACGATGCCGTACTGTAGGCGATGAAAGTCTCTCTCTGGCTTCTCCTTGGCCTCGCGGCGCTCCTGGGTGCGTGCACTCCGGGTGGAGTGGCGCCGACTTCGCCCCCGTCGTCGACGCAGCCACAGGTGGCGGTGACCTTTTTCGATGTCGGGGAGTCAGGGGACGGTATCCTGGTGGCGACGTGGGAAGAGAAGTACATGCTCATCGACGGTGGGCGGCGGAACTCGGGGGTCGTCGGCGCGCTGCAAGCCCTCCAGGTGCCACGCATAGACGTCCTCGTGGCGACCAACCCCGACGCCGACCACATCGGCGGCCTCATCGACGTTCTCAAGACTGTGCCTGTCGGAGAGGTGTGGCTCAGCGGCGACACGAACACCACTATAACGTTCGAGGACTTCCTGGACGCGGTGAGCGCTTCCCAGGCGGAAGTCCACGCTGCACGCCAGGAAGACGTCATCCGATTGGGATCGCTGTCCGCACAGGTCGTCAACCCTTCCGAGCCGCTATTCCAGAGCAGGAACGACAACTCGGTGGCCCTGCGTCTGGAGTTCGGTCAGGTGAGCTTTCTCTTCACGGGGGACATGGAGGCCAAGGCGGAGGGCCGGCTCGTTCAGTCGGGGGTCAACCTCAGGGCGACTATCCTGAAGCTGGGGCATCACGGCTCCAGGACGTCCACCAGCGCGCCCTTCCTGGCGGCGGTGCAGCCCGAAGTGGCTGTCTACCAGGCGGGGGCCGACAACCGGTACGGTCATCCGCATCCCGAGACGCTGGCTCTTCTCGCGGCGGCTGGCGTCCCGGTGTACGGTACGGGCAGGAACGGGGTCATCGTCATCACGACCGATGGCGCGGGCTATCGGATCGAGACCGAGAGGTAGGGGAAGTGGAGAAAGCCGTCGTTGATCGGATTGAAGGGGAGCTGGCGGTCTTGCTCGTCGGAGACGAAGAGCGGGAGGTGGTGGTGGCGCTTCGGGACCTCCCCCCCGGCAGCGAGCCTGGGGTCTGGCTCAAGGTTTCCGTGGAGGGGGACCGTCTGAGAGAGGCCGAGGTTGACAGGGAGACAACACGGGCCAAGCGGTCCCGCGTACAGGGGAAGATGGCCCGCCTGCTCGGAAAGAGGCCGAAGCAGCCATAGTGCCCGCCGCAGGCGGGCCAAGCCGAGTAGCCTATCCGCCACTCCGAGCTATTCAAGACGAGGACGCGACTGACTTTAGTGACCTATGTAGGGACTTATTATCACCGCTAGTCACTCCGATTGGTGCCAAGTCCGAGTTGCAAGCCGGGGGCGCGAGCGTAAGATTGGGGTGTCATGCTGGCAAAGGTCAAAAGCTGCGCCGTCATCGGGTTGGAAGGGTCCATCGTCGAGGTGGAAGTGGACATCGCCTCGGGCCTGCCCGCCTTCACCATCGTGGGCCTGCCTGACACGGCGGTCCAGGAGGCGCGAGAGCGGGTCCGGGCCGCCATTCGGAACTCCGGCTTCGAGTTCCCCGCACGGCGCATCACCGTCAGCCTTGCCCCCGCCGATCTGAAGAAGGAAGGCCCAGCCTACGACCTTCCCATCGCCGTCGGAGTCCTTCTGGCCTCCAGGCAGGCCGCCGCCGACGTCTCCGATATGGCTTTCCTGGGCGAGCTCTCTCTGGACGGCGGCATCCGGCACACGCAAGGGATCCTGCCCATGGTGGCCGTCGCGAAGGATGAGGGGCTGGCCCAGGTGGTTGTCCCGGCCGCCGACGCACCGGAGGGCGGCCTTGTGGAGGGGGTAGAGGTCCTGCCGGCCTCCTCTCTGGCGGAGCTGGTGGCCCATCTCAAGGGCGAGCGACCCCTGGAGCCGTACCGTCCGCTGCGTGAGCCGACGACGGAGGACGGGCGCTGGGGAGGCGGAGTCGACCTTGCCCACGTCCGGGGCCAGGAGCATGTGAAGCGCGCGCTGGAGGTGGCGGCGGCGGGGGGGCACAACCTGCTGATGATGGGCCCGCCGGGAGCGGGCAAGACCCTCTTGGCGCGGGCCATTCCTTCCATCCTGCCGCCTTTGACGCGGAACGAGGCCCTGGATGTGACGAAGATCTATAGCATCACCGGGCTTCTTCCTTCCGACACCCCCCTCATCACCCAGCGTCCCTTCCGCTCACCTCACTACACCATATCCCACGCGGGGCTCGTGGGGGGAGGAAGGCTCCCCCGGCCGGGAGAGATCACTTTGAGCCACCGAGGCGTCCTGTTCCTGGACGAGCTGCCGGAGTTCGGCCATGCGGTGTTGGAGGTCCTGCGCCAGCCGATGGAGGACAAGGTGGTGACCATCAGCCGGGCCCAGGGCTCGGCCTCCTTTCCCGCCAACTTCATGCTCGTCGGAGCGATGAACCCCTGCCCCTGCGGCTTCTACGGTGACCTGGTGAAGCCATGCACCTGCTCCGCTATAGCCATCTCCCGCTACCAGAAACGGATCAGCGGGCCACTCCTGGACAGGATCGACCTGTTCGTGGAGGGGACGCGTGTGGAGTACGAGAAGCTGACGGACGAGCGGTTGGGGGAGCCGTCCAACGCTGTCCGGCAGCGCGTGGAGATGGCGCGGGGCGTGCAGGGGAAGCGGTTCACGGGGACGTCCCTCTTGACGAACGCAGACATGGGGCCGGTGGAGGTGCGGGAGCACTGCCGAGTGGACCAGGAGGGGCAGGGGCTGCTGCAGATGGCGATGAAGCAGCTCAGCCTCTCTGCACGGGGGTTCCACCGGGTGCTGAAGCTGGGTAGGACCATCGCCGACCTGACGGGCTCTGAGACGATCCAGGTGGCCCACCTGGCGGAGGCGCTGCAGTACCGGCCGAGAGGGCTGGGGTAGGGCGGCTAGAGGGGTTTTGCTGATGTCAACGTTACTTTGGCTTGGCGGGGTATCCGCTCTGCTGGCGATCCCCGCCCTCTGGTTGGCGGGGGTCTTCCTGGCCCTCTTCTTCGGCGGGGCTGGCGAGCGCTACGGCCCCCTGAACGACATCTTCTCCGCTATCGCTCTTCTTCTGCTGATCTTGCCTGCCCTGGCTGTGTACCTTCTCTTACGCGGCCAAACTGGGATGTGGCTGGCGATCGTGACTGGTTTGGCCGTCGCCGGGATCCTTGTCGCGGCGGGTGGGCAACTGCTCCTCGTCCTGGGAGTCATCGATTTGCAGACCTCCTTTGTCACCGGCGGGGTTGGGATCGCGCCCGTGTTCCTTTGGCTCGTGGCGCTTGCCCTTCTTGCGCTCGGATCCGGGCATCTTCCGGCGATGGTCGGCTGGATGGTGCTGGCTGTCTTGTCCCTTTCGGTGCTCTTGACGCTGGGTTCCATCTTCCGAATCAACGTGGCCACCGGGGTCGTCAGCGTTGCCTTGCTCCTGGCGCTCACGGCCTGGCTCGTTGCGTTAGGGCAAACGCTGCTGCGACAGTCGTGAAGTGCACCTGTCTCAGAGGACGTTGCGCTTGACGAACCCGCTGACTTTGCGATATACTAGCCCAACGATGTCCAACATGGCTTGCCTCTGTACCTGTACCTGGGAGGGACCTTCCGGGTAGGATACTTTCCGCCCGTTTGAAGCCCTCTCGCAGAGTAGCGCGTGCGAGAGGGCTTTTTGTTTGTGCGAAATCTGACGTCAAGGAGGGTAGGGTGCCGCAGCAAACTCAGGAGCTTCAGGAGAACAAGGTTCTCGATAGCAGGGGACTCCTCTGCCCCATGCCTGTCATTCAGGCGTCGAACGCCGTCAGGGCCCTGGCGACCGGCCAGGTGCTGAAGATTCTGGCCACCGACCCGGGCTCCAAGGCCGACTTCCCCGCCTGGGCGGAGGCCACGGGGAACAAGTTGCTGAAGCACGAGGCCAAGGACGGTCTGTTCACGTACTGGATCCAGAAGGGATAGGAGGTCAGCGATGGTTGAAGCTTTGGAAACACTGTCCCTGGACCTGGAGGAGTTCAAGCGCCTCCACGCCGAGGCCCACAAGGAGACCGCGACCAAGCGCCTGGCTATCGTGGCCTCCAAGGGCTCCCTGGACATGGTCTATCCCGCCCTCATCCTGTCCACCACAGCGGCGTCCATGGGGTGGGAGACGGCCATCTTCTTCACCTTCTACGGCCTGGACGTCCTGCACAAGGGACGGTACAAGGGCCTGAAGGTAGCGCCCCTGGGGAACCCAGCGGCGCCGGCTCCTTTCCCGGCACTCCCCATCAAGGTGCCCACCATCATCGCGGCGATACCCGGCATGACCGCCGTCGCCACGCTGATCATGAAGCGGTGGATGAAGAACGCCAGCCTTCCCACTGTGGAGCAGTTCCTGGATATGTCCCATGAGATGGGGGTCAAGCTCATCGCCTGCTCCACGACGATGGGAGTGATGAAGATCAAGGAAGAGGACCTGCTCCCGGTGGCGGAGATCCAGGGAGCGGCCGCCTTCCTCCACTACGCCTCCAAGGCGACGGTCACCCTGTTCATCTAACAGCCTGATGAGAAACTCCTCCGACCATCCCCCTGACCCCCTTCCTAGCCAGGAAGGGGGTAGAAACTATATCTGGGGGACACCCCCATCCGCCTACGGCGGACTGCCAAAGGGGCTCCGCCCCCCTGGACTCCCCTCAGCAACCTGCTAGTCGTCCGAGCCGGCCTGCCGAAGTAGTATAGTTAGGAAGAGAGAAAGAAGGAGGTACAGGATGGCCAGCGAAGGAAGAGTGCGCCTGGAGATCAGGTACTGCGTCTCTTGAGGGTATTTCTGGAAAGCGGCGGGTCTCGCCGCTGAGCTAACCGAGGGCCGCGTCCGCGAGACGTCCATTGCTCTCACCCCCGTGGGGGATGGGCGCTTCGAGGTGTATCTGGACAACGAGAAGGTCTACGACCGCAAGGAGGCAGGCGAGGGGGACTTCTATCCGTCCCTGCGGGCCTTGCGAGCCATCAAGCCCAAGCTGGAGGACAAGCTGAAGGCGACGGCTGTCGCTGTCCGCTAGACCTTTCCGAGCAGCGGACCTGTCTGCCTGATTGTTTATCAGAGAGCGGGGGTGGGCCCCCCCCTGGGTCGGGGCCGACCCCGTTCTTTTCTTGATCCAGACTAGTCCAGCCAGGTGAATTGCCGCGACGTGCGGATAGTCGCTATTCCCCCTTGGACGCTGCTTGATCCCAGAGCTGGCGGGTCAGGGTCGCGTGGCCCACGTGCTCGCCCAGATGGAGCAGAGTCCAGGTGAGACAGCCGGCCGCGTTCATTGGCCCCGTGGGGGTAGTCCGGGGCTGGGGGAGAGTTTCCTGGGTCATGGAGGCCAGCCACTCCTCCACCTCCGCCTCGGCCCGGTCCAGAGCCGTGGCGAGGGCCGCGGCGTCGTCTCCCTTGGCGGCAAACTCCGCAGCCCGGTCCCGCTCCACCTTCTTCCCGGCTGCCAGGGCCGCCCAAGACCGCTCCGTGCCGACCACATGGGTGGCCAGGACGTAGAGGGAGTTGGTCTCCTTGCTGGCGGGCCGCCAGTTCAGGGCCTGGGAGCTCAAGCCGCCTATGGCCGCTCGAATCTCGCCGTTGGCTTTCTTGATCTCTTGGAAAACGGCCTGAGCAAAAGGTTCCACTGCAAAGCTCCTTTCAACCATCCCCCTGCCCCCTTTCTGGTCAGGAAGGGGGTGGGAAATGTATCTGGGGGACACCCCCAAACCCCTGCCAATCCATCTGTGGCGGACTGGACTCCCCTTTTTCAGCAACCTGCTGGCCAGGAAGGGGGAAAGAAAAGGAACTCGGGGGACACCCCCGTACCCCTGGCAGAGTCCCGACCGGTCGGGACTCTGCACTCCGCTTTTTCAGCGCCCTGTTAGTAGACGACCTTCTCCTCCTGGAGCTTCTTGATCTGATCGGGCGTGAGGCTGGTGTACTTGGGCAGGACCTCCATGTTGTCCTGGCCGATTTGGGGCTGGAGGCGCTGGGGCCCGCCCGGCGTCTCCGAGAGAAGCGCGGCGGGAGCCATGAGGGTCATCCGGCCCCATGTCGGATCGTCCACCTCGAGGTGGTAGCCCAGGGCCCGGAGCTGGGCGTCGAAGTAGAGGTCCTCGGCGTTCTGCACGGCGCCGCAGGGGACGCCCGCTCGCTGGAGCATGAGCATGAGCTGGTGCGGGGTGTTCTGGCGGGTCCACTCGCTCACGAGAGCGTCCAGGGTCTCGCGGTTCTCCAGGCGGCTCTTGAGGGTGGCGAACATCTCCTCCTTGGCCCACTCGGGGTTGCCCATGGCCTTCGCCAGAGCCTGCCACTCCTCTTCCGTGTTGCAGGCGATGGCGACCCACTTGTCGTGGCCGATGCACCGGTAGGTCCCGTGAGGGGCGGCGAACTTGCTGGCATTGCCCTGGGGCTTCCAGTCGCGGCCGTTGATGCTGTGCTCCAGGTAGGCGACGCCGAGCATGAAGGCCGCGCCCTCCGACTGGGCGACCTCGATGTACTGGCCCTCTCCTGTCCGCTCGCGGTGCTCGATGGCGGAGAGGAGGGCGTAGGTGATCTCGTAGCAGGAGGAGTAGTCGAAGTAGGCGATGTGGGGGTGTTCGGGGATTGGAACGTCGGGGCCGCGCCAGAGCTCACCCAGGCCGGAGTGGGAGATGAGGGAGTGACCATAGGTCCGCCAGTCGGCGGCGGGGCCCGTCTTCCCCAGGCCGGAGCTCTGAAGCATGATGATCTTCGGGTTGATCTTGCGGAGATCCTCGTAGCCGAGGCCGAAGTTGTCCATGACGTGGGCGCTGAAGTTGTCCATGATGGCGTCGGCGTGCTTCACCATCTCCTTCAGGATCTCGCGGGCGCCGGGCTCGGAGAGGTTGAGGCTCACGCTGTACTTGCTCCGGTGGATGTCCTCGCCGACGGGGGCGTTCCGCTGGAACTGGCGGAGGGTGTCCCGCGTGGTGGACTCGACCTTGATGACCTCGGCCCCGAAGTCGCCGAGGATCTGGGTGCCCACGGGCCCTGCCAGCACGGTGGTGAGGTCCAGGATGCGGATGCCCTCCAGAGGGAGGTGTTTCCCCTTTCCGTTGCCCGCTGCTCCCCGAGGCACGGCCGCGGCGCGCCGAGCAACGGGAGCAAGGGAACCCAGGACTTCCTCTTGGTGCTCGCCCAGACGCGGCGCGGGACGGTAGAACCGCCAGGGCGTCTTGGCCATGAGAAAGGGCCGGCCGAAGGCCTTGTATTCTCCCACGATGGTATGGCTGTGCTTCACCACGAACTCCCGGGCCCTGGTCTGCGGGTGCTCGGCGAAGGTGGCGACAGTGTTGTGGGGGACGCTGCAGAAGCGCTGCTTCTGGCCCTCCCAAGTGAGGTACTCGACCGTTTTCTCCTTGGTGAACTCAGCGAGGCGCTCCACAACGGTATCGCGGTGGGCGGCGCGATAGTCTCGGTCCTCGAACTTCGGGTCGCGAAGAACGGGGTCGTCTCCCACCCAGGCGACCAGGTTCTTCCACATGTTCCCCGCGCCGGCCATGAGGCTCACATACCCGTCTTTGGCGGGGACTATGAACAGTGAGGCGCCCCATAGCCCCTCGCGGGGGACGATGCGCCCATTGTAGGCGTAGGTGATGAGGGCGCCCTGAAGGGTGTGGGGGATGATGCGGTTTATGGCGATGTCCACCTGCTGGCCCCGGCCGATGATCCGGCGGGAGCGGAGGGCCATCATGCCCCCAATGGCGCCGTAGATGCCGCCGAGCTGGTAGGACTGCCAGCACGGAAGCACGTCGTTGTTCTCGTCCCCGTCCGGGCCCCTGTGGAAGTAGCCGCCTTTGTGGACCAAGAGCCCGCCCATGGCCATGGAGATGAGGTCGTTGGCCTTGAAGTCCCTGTGAGGGCCTGTCTGCCCCCAAGGGGTGATGGACACCAAGACGAGGCCGGGGTTATCGCGGCGGAGGTGGTCGTAGCCAAGACCGAGGCCTGCCAGGTAGCCGGGAGGCCCGGCCTCCACCACGACGTCGGCGGTGGCGGCGAGACGCCGGAAATCCTTCTTGCCTTGCTCCGTGGTCAGATCGAGGACAACGCTCCGCTTGTTGGTGTTGAACCACAGGTGCGGAAGGCTCCGCTCGATGTCCTCCACATCGCCGGCGAAGGGAGGAATGCGGCGCCAGGGGTCGCCTTCCGCGGGCTCTATCTTGATGATGTCGGCGCCGAGGCCGCCGAACCAGAACCCGCAGCACGCGGCCGGGAAGCCACCGACCTCAATGACGCGCAGGTGGCCGAGGGCGTTGGGAGACGTTTGTTGCGCCATGACCGATTCCCCTCCGTGAGTGTTGGTGAAGTCCACCTTATATATGACAATCGATTTGATGGTAAAGTAACGTCAAGGTCGGTGTCAATTTTTCACAATCGCCCGTTATGGGCGGCAGGAGGGGGAATGGCTGTCGTCGTTGGTCAGGGGGCCTATACCTACGAGTTGGACGAGGGGTGGGGGAAGCTGCCGGAGGGATGGGAGTTCAGCCAGGTGGGGGCGGTGGGGGTGGACTCTCAGGACCGGGTGTATGTCTTCACGCGCAGCGCCCATCCCCTCATGGTCTTCGATCGGGGAGGGAAGCTCCTCTGGAACTGGGGAGAGGAGGTCATCCAGGACGCCCACGGCATCTGCATCGGCCCGGACGGCACGATCTACCTGGTGGACCGCCAGGCCCAGGTCGTCCGCGTCGTCTCGCCGGAGGGGAAGGTCCTCCTGACTCTCGGGAACCTCAACCAGCCTTCCGACACGGGGTACGAGGGCTTCGGCAAGCCCCTGAAGCGGGCGGGCCCGCCCTTCAACAACCCGACGGACGTGGCCCTCGCCGCTTCGGGGGATATCTACGTCTCCGACGGGTACGGCAACGCCCGGGTCCATAAGTTCTCTCCGAGCGGGAAGCTCCTCTTCTCCTGGGGCGAGCCGGGGTCGGGCCCCGGTCAGTTCAATCTGGTCCATAGCGTCTGGGAGCACAAAGGGCGCGTCTACGTCGCCGATCGCCAGAACAACAGGGTCCAGGTGTTCACTCCCGAGGGGAAGTTCATCACCCTCTGGGAGGGCTTCGTCCACCCGACGAAGATCTACGCTGGAAAGGACGACGTCCTCTACGTCGCCGAGTTGGAGGCGCGGGTGAGCATCGTGGACCTGAATGGGAAGGTGCTGGCGCGGTGGGGAGGGGAGAAGAGCCACGCGCCGGGCGAGTTTTTCGGCCCGCACGGCATCTGGGCCGACTCCCACGGCGACCTCTACGTGGCCGAGGTTCTGGAGGGCAAGCGGATCCAGAAGTTCGTGCGAAAGAGCAGGTAACATGCGGCCCAACAAGATCAAGGCGCTGTGGCGGGAGGGGAAGCCCGCCCACGTGGGGTGGGTGGCGACCGGCGATTCCTACATCGCGGAGACCATGGCCCATGCCGGCTTCGACGGGCTGGTGCTGGACATGCAGCACGGGATGGGGATCACCTCGCAGCAGGCGGCTCAGTGGTTCCAGGCCGTCAGCACGACGGAGACCGTCCCTCTGGTGCGGGTGGGGTGGAACGACCCCGTCCACATCCAATGGGCCCTGGACGCGGGAGCCTACGGGGTGATCGTCCCGCTGGTGAATAGCTATGAGGAAGCGGTCAGGGCGGGAGGGGCGTGTCGCTACGCGCCGGTGGGCTTTCGGAGCGTCGGCCCCAACCGGGCCCGCCTCTACGCCGGGGACGACTATGTCCAGCACTCGAACCAGGAGATCATCTGCCTGGTGATGATCGAGAGCATCGAGGCCGTCGGCAAGGTGGAGGAGATCGCCAGGGCGCCAGGGATCGACGGCTTCTACATCGGGCCGGGGGACCTGGCGCTCACCCTGGGGCTGCCCGGGGGGCTGGACAACAAGGACCCCCGCCACGTGGAGGCCTGCCGCAAAGTCCTGGAGTCGGCCAAGAGACACGGCCTGGTGGCGGGCATCCACACCACGGGGCCGGAGGAGACGCTCCGGCGCTTCGCCGAGGGGTACCTCTTCTGTCCCGTCGCCTCGGACGTGGGTGCCGTCGCGGCGGCGGCGAGGGAAGCGGTGGCGGCCATGACCCGAGGCCTCGGCGCAAGGCGCTGACCTTTCGCGGAGGGGCGTCGGCCCATGATCGGAGGCGGGGAGTCCCTGGTGCGGCTCCTGGGGATGGAGCCCGGGCCGGAGGTACCGGAGGAGCAGGCCCAGCGGCTCTTGCTCAGAACGGACCTGGGGCCTATCGAGTGCCTGTACCACCCCGTTCCTGCGCTGGAGGCGGCTGTCCTCTGGGTGTGGGGGATCTACGGGGGGTTCGCCGGGCCTGCGGAGGGGATCTACGGCGTGCTGGCCCGCGAGCTGGCCCAAGAGGGGATCGGCTCTCTGCGGCTCTCCTACCGGCAGCCTCGCGTCTTCGAGGAGTGCGTGCCGGACGTCGTCGCTGGCGCGATGGCCCTAGCGGAGATGGGCTACAAGCGGCTGGCCCTGGTGGGCCACTCCCTGGGGGGAGCGGTGGTCATCGCCGCCGCGCCGCTGAGCCCCAACGCGGTGGCGGTGGCGGGCCTCTCCAACCAGACGTACGGCGCCCAGGGGGCGGCCCGTGTGTCGCCGCGCCCTTTGTTGCTCGTTCATGGCACGGCGGACCGGAACCTGCCTCCCATCTGCTCGGAGACGATCTACGCCTGGGCGCGGGAGCCGAAGGAGCTTGTCCTGTACGAGGGGGCTGGCCACGGCCTGCGCCAGTGCAAGGACGAGCTCCACGACCTCCTCAAGAGGTGGCTCAAGGAGAAGCTGGGGAGTGGGAATAGCCTGAAGGGGTAGCGCATGGACCTTGGCATCGAGGGGAAGGTCGCTTTGGTGACAGGGGGGAGCCGGGGGCTGGGGCGCTACTCGGCGCTGGCCCTGGCCCGAGAAGGGGTACGCGTCGCCATCTGCGCCCGCACGGAGGCCCCTCTGCGAAAGACCGTCGAGGAGCTGCGGGCACTGGGGAGCGAGGCCCAGGGCTTCGTGGCCGACGTGGCCGTGGCGGGGGACGTTGCCCGCCTCCACCGCGAGGTGGTGGCGGCCCTGGGCCCCGTGGACATCCTGCTCAACAACGTGGGCGGCGGCCGGGGTGGCGGAGTCCTTGAGGCCACCGACGACGACTGGATGGCCGCCTTCAACCTGAATATCTTCTCGGCCCTACGGCTCATGCGGCTGGTGGCCCCCTCCATGCGAGAGAGGCGCTGGGGGCGCATCATCAACATCGCCTCCATCTACGGGCGGGAGCACGGCGGGCGAAGCGCCACCTACATGGCGGCCAAGGCCGCCCTCATTGCCATGACCAAGCACGCCGCCCTGGCCTACGCCAAAGACGGCATCCTGGTCAACAGTGTGGCCCCTGGCTCTATCGCCTTCCCTGGGGGGAGCTGGGACCGCTTCCAGCGGGAGCAGCCGCCGGAAGCGGTGCGAGAGTTCATCGAGCGGAACTTACCCATGGGCCGCTTCGGCTGGCCGGAGCCCGTGGGCGACACCGTGGCCTTCCTCGCCTCGGAGCGGGCCAGCCTCATCACCGGTGCGTGCATCAACGTGGACGGGGGCCAGTCCCACTCGCTGATCTAGGGAGGCGTCTGCCCTTGCCCCCTGGCCCCTTCACCCCTGGGGAAGAGGCCTCACTCTGCCAGCAGGGAGAAAGAGGAGGCCTTGATCACCGCCCAGGCCCTCTGGCCCACGGCGAGCCCCAGTCGCTCCACCGCTCTGGGGGTGACCAAGGCGACGACAGGCACGCCGCAATCGAGCGTCACCCGGATGTGGGGCGGGCTCTCCTCTATCACCGCGGTCACACCCGGGAGCAGGTTCTGGGCCGAGAGTCCTTGCGGCTCTTGAGAGGCGACGAGGACCTCGGTGGCGGGGACCCCCGCCGTGAGCCAACTCCCTTCCGGCGCGTCTCCCAAGGGGAGGACCAGGCGCAGGTCCTTGCTCTCCGGAGCGGCTTCCATAGTCCCCTCGCGGGGGTGGCGGGCCAGGACGCGCAGGCGGTAGACATTCTCTATCCCGAACAGGCGGGCGACGGTCGCCGTGGACGGGCGAGTCAGCAGGGAGAGGGGAGGCCCCTCCGCCACCTGGCGCCCTCGGTCCAGAACGATGAGACTGTGGCCCAGGGCGATGGCCTCCTCCCGGTCGTGGGTCACCAGGATCGTCGGTGCCTGTCTCTCGGCAACATGTGTGCGGAGCTCCCGACGGAGAGCACGACGAAGCTCGGCGTCCAGGGCGGCGAAGGGCTCGTCCAGCAAGAGGAGCTGCGGCTGGGGGGCCAGGGCCCGCGCCAGGGCCGTCCGCTGCGCCTCGCCGCCAGAGAGATTGCGAGGGGAGCGCTCGGCGAGGCCGGTCAGGCCGAAGACGGTCAAAAGGCTGGCGACCCGTTCCTCAACCTCTCGCTGGGGAAGGCCCGTGAGCCCGTAGGCGACGTTCTGGCGCACGGTGAGGTGGGGGAAGAGGGCGTAGCTCTGAGGGACGTATCCCACCCGGCGCCTCTCCGGCGGCAGGGAAAGCCGCTGAGCGCTATCGAAGACGGGCCGGCCGCCCACCTCGATGTGGCCTGCCTGGGGCTGGAGGAGGCCGGCGATGGCCCGCAGGATTGTCGTCTTCCCTGCTCCCGAGGGCCCGAAGAGGACGAGGATTTCGCTGGGCGCAGCCTCCCACCGCACCTGGAGGTCGAGGTTACCGAGGCGGTGTTGTATCCACCCCTGGTTCACAGCCCGATCCTTTCTCGACGCGCGCTCAGGAAAGCGATCGCTCCCAGGAGGGCGACCGAGACGATTGTCAGGATGACGGCCAGGGCGAGGGCGTTGGAGAGGTCCGACTCGAGGGCGCTGAGGATGGCCAGAGGCATGGTCTGGGTGACCCCGGGGAAGTTGCCGGCGAACATGAGGGTGGCGCCGAACTCGGAGAGGGCTCGGGCCCAGGCCAGCGCCAGGCCTCCGAGGAGGGAGGGCAGGGCGAGGGGGAGGGAGATGCGACGGAAGGTATCCCAGGGGGAGCGCCCCAGGGTGCGGGAGAGATCCTCGTACGTAGCGTCCACTGCCTGGAAGCCAAGCCGCGCCGCTCGGATGTAGAAAGGGGCTGAGACAAATATCTGCGAGAAGACAACGGCGGCGGTGGTGAAGGGGAGGACGATTCCCACCTCCTCCATGGCGCGCCCCAGGGGGCTCTGGCGGCCGAAGGCCATGAGCATGGCCAGGCCGGCCACCACGGGCGGAAGGACCAGGGGCAGCTCGACCAGGGCATCAACCAGCCTGTGACCGAGAAACCGGGAGCGGGCCAGCGCGTAGGCGAGCGGAGTCCCCCCGATGACGACGATCCCCATGCTGATCAGGCTGGTGACCAGCGAAAGGAGGAGAGAGCGCAGGACGAGGGGATCGCTGAGACTCTCTCCCAGACCTCCCAAAGCGATGGCGCGGAGGAACAGAGCGACGAAGGGGATGCCGATGAACAGAAGGTACAGAATTGCGGGGGCGTTCCCCAGCAGGCTCCAGGGGGTGAGGGGAAGAGGCTTCATGAGGGGAAGGCTCCAAAACCGTAGCGCTGGAAGATGCTCTGTGCCCGGTCTCCCTGCAGGAAGCCCAAGAGCTGCCGAGCAAGCTCTGGCTCCCTAGCCCTTTCCATCACGGCCACAAGGTAGGTAGCGACGACGTTGTACTCCGCAGGGATGAGGATGGCGCGAACATCGGGCCCTGTAGCGGCGAGATCGGAGCGGTAGACGAAGGCGGCGTCGATGTCGCCGAGCCGCACCTTGCCGACCACCTGTCGCACGTTGGGCTCCTCGGTGACGACGTTAGCGAGGACGCGCCTTTCGAAATCGGGAGCCAGGGAAGGGTCCTGGCCAAGGGCGGCGAGGGCGGTGCGGCTGTAGTGTCCGACAGGGACGCTGGACAAGGCCAAGGCGAGGCGCAGGCCCGGCCTTGCCAGGTCTGGCAGGGCTCGGACAGGTCCGGCTTTGGAGGCGATGACGACGAGGCCGTTGGTCACGAGGACAGCGGGCGTGCCTTCCGCCAGACCGGAATTCCGGAGAGCGCTCATGTTAGACTCGTCGGCGGAGAGAAAAAGGTCCGCCTGCGCGCCCTCTTCAATCTGAAGACGGAGGGTTGGTGTCCCAGCGAACTGGAGGGAGATTCGGACATCTGGGTGAGACTCCTCGAAGGCGCTCTTGACCTCGACCAGGGCTTCCGTGAGGGAGGAGGCGGCGAAGACCGTCAGGGTGCGGGAGGGGGCGAGTTGGCTCGAGGAAGCACCGGAGTCCGGCGCACACGCAAAGGCGAGGAGCGCCCAGGCGAGGAGCCAGCCAAGAAAGAGGCGGGGCGCGAGCACCGACTGGAGACCGTTGCTGAGAGCCACGGGCGCCTCCCTGGGAATGGGAGCTTCCGCTTCATGGCGGGCCTGGTTAGGCGTAGTATACCTTACGATGCGGGTGAAGGTGGGTGACGATGGAGCGGATGGTGGTCTTCAGGGACGCGTGGGCTGGCTGAAAGGAGCAGTGGGATGGACCAGGGTATGCAGCTGCTGCAAGACATCATCGCCGGGAAGGAGCTTACGGCCCTGCGCGCGGAGTTCCTGACCCCGCCCGCCGCCTATGTCCTCATGATGGTCGGTCTCGTCCTCTGCTTCGTGGGTTATTTCGTCTATCGGGTGGCGGTGGCGCTGACTGGGGGCGTCGTTGGCGGTGGCCTCGTCTGGCTTGCCGCCGGTACAGCCGGGCTCGGGGGAGAAGGCCTGTGGGTCCTCGCGGGAGGGGGTGCCCTCCTCGTCGCTCTGGCGGCGTGGTATTTCTCCCCGGTCGTGGGCTTCTTCTTGGGATCCTTTGTTGGGGTGGCCCTCGGCGTCGTGCTCTGGACCCTCGGGCATGGCCTCGTGGTCAGCACGCAGCAGATTCCGCACGTGGTCCTGGTGGAGGTGGTGCCAGCCCTCGCCTTTGGCTACATCACTGTCCACTGGGAGAAGACGGTCATCGGCTTCATGGCTATCTTTCTGGGCTCTGGTACCGTGGCCTTTGGGGCCCGTTTCACGGGCCTTCCAGGGGAGCTGGGGGCCGATTTGGCCGCCCTGGCCCTTGGCTCCGGACTTCTTCTACAGGTGGGCTTCGCCCGCCCGGGGCGCCGCCGGGCCGCCGAATGAGGCAGGGTTGGAAAGATGGGGGCCCCAGAAGTCTCGATCCTCGTCGCCACATCCAACCCGGCGAAGGAGGAGCGTTTGCGACGCTGCCTGGCGGGCTGGCGCTTCCGTTTCCACGGGCTGAAGGCTTTCGACCACGTCCAGCCTCTTCCAGAGGAGGGGAAGACGCATCGAGCGATAGCGACACAGAAGGCGCGCTTCTGGTCTCGCGTGGCGGGTGGCCTGGCTATCGCGAGCGATGGGGGGCTCATCGTGCCGGCCCTGGGGAGCCGGTGGAGCAGCCTCATGACACGCCGGGCGGCGGGGAAGGGTGCCAGCGACGACGACCGCGTCCGGAACCTGCTGGAGCTCATGGCGCCCTTTCATGACGATGCCCGAAAGGCTCTGTGGGCGGAGGCGGTTGCCATCGCGGGGCAGGGGTCTCTTATCCAGGTCTGGGTGGTGGAGGGGCCCGAAGGCTCTATCGCCGAGGCACCTTCTCCCCAGAGGATAGAGGGCTTCTGGGCAGCGTCTCTGTGGTATTTCCCGGCGGTGGGGAAGAGCTATACCGAGTTGTCCTCCGCCGAGCTTGCCGCGGTGGGGGATCCCTGGGTCCGGCTGGAGGCCTTGGTCCAGAAGTGGCTTCACGGGGGCGGCTGGCAGGCCCTCGTTTCAGGGCAGCACGACGCGCTCCGCCGCTAGACGGACGAGGCCGTCGCGAGCAAGCCCTTTCAAGAGGTCGAGGAGCCAGGGTTCATCCTCAACGGCGTACCCCTCCTTGATATGGGGGCCCAGGGCAGCCATGGTGAGGCCCTGGACGGCCTCTCGACTCCTCAAGGCTTCCACGATCCGTCCTCGAAAGTAGCGGGGGGAGCCGTAGTAGGGCCTGGATTCTGCGACGCGCCGAGGGGCCGGCGGTTGCTTGAGGAAGGAAGGGGCGGCCGCGCAGCGAGGCCGTGCCGGACAGAGCGAGCAGGAAGGACGGTCGCGAGCACAGAGCCCCGCTCCGATATCCATGAGGGCTTGGCTCCACTCGGCAGCGCGGCCACGGGGCAGGACCTGCCGTGCCAGCCCTGTCACCTCTCTCGCAGACACGGTGCGCGGGTCGCGAGCGCCCAAGAGCAGGCGGACGAGGACCCGCCGGATGTTGGTGTCCACGACGGGCTCGTCCTGGCCGAAGGCGAAGCAGGCGATGGCGGAGGCCGTATAGGGCCCGATGCCTGGAAGACGGCGAAGAAGCTCAGGCTCCTGAGGGATCGCGCCCCCGTGTTTCTCGATGACGGCGATGGCGGCGCGGGAGAGGTAGACGGCCCTGCGATTGTAGCCCAGAGGCGCCCAGGTGCGGATGACTTCGGCCACAGGGGCCGAGGCGAGGGCCTCCAGAGTGGGGAACCGCTGGAGGAACTGCTCGTACTTGGGGAGGACGCGTCCCACGCCGGTCTGCTGGAGCATCACCTCCGCCACGAGGGTCCGGTACGGGTCCCGGGTGCGTCGCCAGGGGAGGTCCCGGGCGTGAGCAGCGTACCAGGCGAGGAGGTTGTCCTGAAGCCGGGTGCCCCTTTCCTCTGGCTTCTTCAGGGAGTGTGTGGTCCCGCGAGGAGAGGGCATCAGTCGTAGTCGAGGGCGTGGAGGTCTTCGTCCGAAAAGCCGAAGTGGTGGGCGACCTCGTGAATCACGGTGCGCCGCACTTCGGCGCTGGTCTCCTCGGGTGACAGGTTCAGGGCCTCGATGGGCCCCTGGAAGATGGAAATTTTGTCGGGCACGGTCATCCCGTACTCCCCGCGATCGGTGAGGGGGACACCCTGGTAGAGGCCGAGGAGGCCGTAGCGGTCCTCTCCTTCTCCTTCCTCCAACTGCGCGGGGGATGGCCAGCCCTCAACGACGATGGCGACGTTCTCCAGCCGCTCGGCGATCTCGGGGGGGAGGGAGCGGAGGGCCTTGCGGACGAGGCGCTCAAAGGCGTGCCGGATCATCCTCACAGGCCCAGTATAGCGGAGGGGGTTTCCTGGGAAGAGACGGCCCGCTACACTGGGAGCAATGCTCTAGGAGGGGAAGAGAAATGGCCGCGGTGCCATGGAACGCTATTTCCCGATACATCGAGACCGCTCACAAGGCCACAGGACAGGTAGAGAGGGAGGACATCCTGACTCTCGCGGACCACGAAGGAATGATGGACGACAACGTCGTTGACGCCCTGGATGCTATCGGCTCGCGCATCTTCCGCGGCGCCGACGCCGTCTCCAAGGTACGGGAGTTCCTGGTGGGATCGGGGTACGTGCTTCCGGAGTGACCGGAAGCGAAGCCCATTCTCTTTAGCGCGCTCCCGAAAGAAGGAGCCCTCGATTTAGGCGGGGCAGAAAACGTCTCGCGCGGCTTCGTTGACTGGCTGCTGCGCATTGACCGACACAGATACGCGTGTTATGCTGGGCGTGGACACTGCTCGTTTTGGGGCTCTCTGGCTCTGTCGGATGTGGTTGTTCTCCGCTGAACCAACGCCAGTGGGGGTGACGAACCGGGAAGGGCATGGGGTGCCGGGGAAGAGGGCGAGACGAAGATGTACCTGCAGGTGCTAGCCCGGCTCTCCACAGCGCTCGCGGGGGGCCTTCTGGGCTGGGTGGTTGGTCTCAGCGTTGTCCGTCTCTTTCCCCTGGCTGGTGGTGGGTGGTGGGCCTTGGGCCTCTCCCTCGTTGGTGCTCTGGTTGGCCTGGCGGCCGCGCCCATCCTGGTTATCCGGCCCTTTTCCTGGTATCTGGGCTGGGCGCGGCGGGCCTCTCCCTCTTTTATGGCGTCGACGGTCACGGGATTGGCCATCGGCCTGCTCGTGGCTGCCCTCCTCACCGTGCCCCTTTCCAGCCTTCCGGGACTATGGGGAGCGTTCTCGCCCCTTGTGGCGAGCATCATTCTCGGCGCCCTGGGTGCCAGCTTTCTGGCCGTTCGAGAGAGGGAAGTGGCCCGCATTCTCCGTCACGTCTTCCCTCGAGTCCAGGAAACAGGATTGGATGGCCTGGGAGAGGGCCCTCATGTCCTCCTGGATACGAGCGCCATCATCGACGGCCGCGTCGCGGACGTGGGCAAGGCCGGGTTCCTGCCGGGGACTCTGGTGATTCCGCGCTTCGTCCTCGACGAGCTCCGTCACGTCGCCGACTCCAGCGACTCTCTTTTGCGAAACAGGGGCCGCCATGGCCTGGAGGTCCTGAACAAGCTCCGCCGAGAGGCCGTCGTGCCCGTGGAGATCGTCGACATAGACGTCGAGGGTGTGGCGGAGGTTGATGCGAAGCTGGTCAAGCTGGCGAACCAACTCCATGTGCCCATCGTGACTACGGATTTCAATCTGAACCGCGTGGCGGAGCTCCAAGGCGTCCGGGTCCTGAACGTGAACGAGCTGAGCAACGTCCTGCGACCCTCCGTGCTTCCTGGAGAGGGGATGACTGTCCAGCTCGTCCAGGAGGGAAAGGAGCCGAACCAAGCTCTGGCCTTCCTGGACGATGGGACCATGGTGGTCGTTGAGGGGGGCCGGAGGTTCATCGGCAACCGCCTGGATGTCGTGGTCACACGGGTGCTCCAGACGGTGGCGGGACGGATCGTCTTCAGCCATCCCAAGGACGCTTAGCTTGCCGACTACTTTGGACGTCGTGGCGATCCTCGTGGCGGCGGGGAGCGGCCAGCGGATGGGTGGAGTAGAGAAGGCCTTCCTCCCCATCGGCGGGATTCCCCTTCTTTGTTATTCTCTGAGCGTTGTTCAGGCGAGCCCTTTGGTCCAGGCGGCGGTGGTTGTTGTTCAAGGCTCCTCCGTGAAGCGGGCGCACTCTCTGGTGGAGGAACGGGGCTTCTCCAAGGTAGCGGCGGTCTGTCCCGGCGGGGCGACGCGTCGCGACTCCGTCTGGGCGGGCCTGGAGGCCGCGCCGCCGAGCACCTGGGTCCTGGTCCACGATGCCGCTCGTCCCTGCCTTACGGAGGAGCTGATTCAACGTGGTTTGACCGCGGCCTCCGGCACCGGAGCGGCCGTAGCGGCGATCCCGGTGGAGGATACCATCAAAGAGGTGGGTCCGGGCGGCGCCGTTCAGAGCACGCTGGACCGGTCACGTCTCTACACGGTACAGACCCCCCAGGTCTTCGCGCGGGAGGTCCTGCGCCGGGCGCACCAGGAGAGCCCGCCCGGCCCTTCCTGGGACGACGCCGCGCTCCTGGAGGCACTGGGATGGCCCGTCTGTGTCTATCCTGGTGACCGGAGGAACGTCAAGGTGACGGTGCCAGAGGACCTGGAGTTGGTGGAGGCCCTGTTGAGCCGCAGAAAGGGGAGCTAGCTTGAGCGTGGGCCTCGGTTTCGACAGCCATCGGCTGGCGCCGGGGAGGCGCCTCGTCCTGGGCGGTGTGCTCGTTTCCTATGATCGGGGCTTGGCGGGCCACTCCGACGCCGATGTGCTCACTCACGCGGTCATCGACGCTCTGCTGGGTGCCGCGGGTCTCGACGACATCGGCGCTCACTTCCCTTCTGAGGACCCGCGCTACGCCGACGCGAGCAGCCTGGAGCTGCTCCGGCGGGTAGTGGTGCTGCTGGCGGGGAAGCGCTTGCAGGTGGAGAACGTGGATGCTACCATTTTCGCCGAACAGCCTCGTCTCGCGCCTTACCGCAGCAGTATGCGACGCGTCCTCGCCGAGACCCTCGGCATTGAGGCGGCGCGAGTCAATGTGAAGCTGAAGACGCTGGAGGGGCTCGGGCCTCTGGGGCTGGGGGAAGGGATGGCGGCCCAGGCCGTCGCCGAGGTGCGGGAACTGTGACTCTGCGGCTTTCCAACACGTTGACGGGCCTCACGGAGGAGTTCCGTCCTCGGACGGACACCGTGCAGATGTACGTGTGCGGCGTGACTCCCTATGCCGAGTCCCACGTGGGGCATGGCATGAGCTACGTCATCTTCGACGTATTGCGCCGGTACCTGGAGCACAAGGGGTACAAGGTCCACCACGTCCAGAACTTCACCGACGTGGACGACAAGATCATCG
>JACQUM010000165.1 GCA_016210295.1 Chloroflexota bacterium
GCGTATAACGCCCTGCGCGAGGAGGGGAGAAGGATCGGCTGGTGCTATACCATGTACCTCCATCCCCTGCCTCCCAGGTTGCTGGAGGAGCTTCGCAAGAAGGAACTGGTCATCGTGCCCGAGCTCAACTACCAGGGACAGTTCTCCAGCTACCTGCGCTCCCTGGGGGTGCGGGCCGAGTCCATCACCCAATATACGGGTCTCCCCTTCAAAGTCAGGGACCTAGTACGAAAGGTCACGGAAAAAGTGGATTCCCACAAGAGGGTGGCGGTGCGTCTATGAGCAAGAAGAACCCGGAATACGACTTCAAGTGGTGCCCAGGCTGCGGCGACTTCGGCGTCAAGCGGGCCATCGAGATGGCCGTTCAGGCGCGCCGGGTGCGCACGGAGTTGCCCATGGAAAACAACGTCGTCATCGCAGGCATCGGCTGCTCCGGCAACATGGCCCACCTCCTGGACGGCGATCAGCCCTTCGGCTTCCACGGCATCCACGGGAGGACGCTCCCCGTCGCCCTGGGGGTCAAGATGGCCAACCCCGGCCTCAACGTCCTGGTCGTCGCAGGCGACGGGGACTTCCTGAGCATCGGGATGGAGCACATCGCCCCGCAGGCCCAGCGCAACCTCAACGTGGCCTGCGTCATCATGGACAACGGAGTCTACGGGCTCACCAAGGGGCAGAGCTCTCCAACGACCCAGCAGGGGACCGTGACCCCCTCCACCCCGTACGGAAAGATGGAGACTGCCCTCAACCCCCTGGAGTACTACCTCAGCCTGGGCATCTCCTTCGTCGCCTCGGCCTACTCCAGCAACGTTCGGGGCATGGCCAAGCTCATCGAGGAAGCCATGGACTTCCCCGGCTTCGCTATCGTCCATGTGCAGTCCCCCTGCACGACCTACAACGACACCTACGAGCTCCTCAAGGGGAACGAGAAGAAGGGAATCGCTCCGCTCACCTACGACGTGCCGGTTCAGCACGACCCCACAGACCGGGAGAAGGCCCTGAAGCTGGCCAAGGCACCGGGGATCCCCATCGGTCTCCTCTACAAAGCACCGGAGTCCATCCCCTTCGAGCAGCGCTATCGCAAGGGCCTATCCAACGCCAAAGCGAGCTCCGTGGAGAGGCTCCTGGACGGCCTGCGCATCTAACGGAACACCATCGCCAAAGAGCCAGCAAGAGGGGGTGCGCACCCTCTTTTGTTCCCATCGGCGGAGTGCGCGCTAGCCTTCTCGACGGGAAACCGGCACACTGGTCTCGATGAGCCAGACCCTGGACGAGCGGATCAGAGAACGCATCCGGCGTGACGGGCCTCTTCCCTTCGTCGATTTCATGCGCCTCGCCCTGTATGACCCGGAGGGCGGCTACTACACGTCCTCGCGCCAGCGCATCGGCCCCGAGGGCGATTTCTACACCGCCCCCACCACCCACCCCGGCTTCGGTGCCCTGCTCGCCCTCCACCTGGAGCGCATGTGGCACCTCCTGGACGAGCCCGCCCGCTTCACCGTCCTGGAGGGGGGAGGAGGCAAGGGACTCCTCGCCGCAGACGCCCTACGATACAGTCGCCACCTCACCCCGGTCTTCTGCGCGGCGCTCGACTACTGGGTCCTGGAGCAGGAAAGGCGGGGGCACGCGCGTCTCAGCGAAGACGGGACTCACGTGGAGATCGCCTGGGAGCCGACGACGGACCTGCCTTCCTTCTCCGTCGGGTGCTTCCTCTCCAACGAGCTTTTCGACGCCTTCCCCCGGCACCGGGTCGCCATGCAGGGGGGACAGCTCTCCGAACTGTACGTCGACCTCTCCGGGGACTCCTTCATCGAGGTGGTCGGCGCCCCGTCCACGGCCCGCTTGGCCGATTACTTCCGGTGGGTAGATGTCCAACTCGCCGAGGGGTGCAAGGCCGAGGTGGACCTGGAGGGGCCCCTATTCCTCCGCAGGATCGCCCGAAGCCTGGGGAGAGGGTTCATCCTCACCATAGACTACGGCTATACCGCCCAGGACCTCTACAGCCCCCGGCGACGACAAGGCACCCTCCTGTGCTATTACAAGCACACCTCTTCGCCCAGCCCCTACATCCGCATCGGGAGACAGGACATCACCGCCCATGTCGACTTCACCGCCCTGGGCAAGGTCGGCGAGGAAGAAGGGCTCCGGGTGGAGGGCCTCATGACCCAGCAGCGGTACGTCAAGCGCCTGGGCATCCAGAGCTTTCTGGACGGCCTGAGGGCCCTGGACCTTCCGCCGCCCGCCCTCATGGCGAATCGCATGGCGTTGCTGGAGCTGACTCGGCCGGAAGGGTTCGGCCAGTTCGGCGTCCTCCTCCACTCGAAGGGGTTGGACCCGCAGCCGCCCGCCGACGAACTCTTTACCACCCGCCTGCGCGGTGGCTTGGGAGACCTCCCCGTCCCCCTCTTGACGCCGGAGCACATGCCTCTGCTCCAGGGCCGCTATGCGCACTACGCCCAGCCCTTCACCCTGACGTAGAGAAACTAGCAGCCTTCCCGGTGGCAAGAACATCGGCGTATTCCAAGGGACGACGGTGTTATGCCGTTCATTTCTGGCCCATTCTGGTCTTGCTGGGAGGGGGGACTTGACATTTATGGTAGTAGGTTTATAGTAAGTACGTCTGGGAGGAATGATTGGACTTGTGACAGGCGGCACAAAGCAGTCTCCCGAGAACGGGCAAACAAAGGAGGCATGCGCTATGGACCGCATCGTAGAGCTTCGGCCTCTCAGTCGAAACGACGTCCGTCGCGTCGCCCAATGGCTCCAGGATGACGCCGTCGCCAGTCTTTGGTTCGGGAGATACCCCACGGGCGAGCCGGTCCACCTCGGCTGTCTCCCCCACGAGATGCTCAAGGCATCCGAGATAGAGTTCTATCGCGTCCTCACGGACAGGCATCGGCGCATCTATTCCATCTACGATTCCATTCTCGGCCACATCGGAGAGGCCCATCTCGTGGACGAAGAGGCGCTGGGGAACGTGGAGCTCGCTCTTCTCATTGGCCGACGGGACCTGTGGGGACAGGGGTACGGAAAGGCCGCCTTCTCCGAGATGCTTTCCCTTGCCTTCGACCAACTGGAGCGCCAGCGGTCCTGGGTGGACGTGCCCGAGGACAACGTCCGAGCCCTTCGTCTTTGCGAGTCGGTCGGGTTCCAGGTGGAAGGCCGTCTCCGCCAGAGCCGCCCACGCCCCAACGGCCAGAGGGTCGACTCCATCGTCATGGGCCTGCTGGCCGAGGAGTACTACAGACGTCTGGAGCAGGAGAGAGGCGAGGAGGAACTAGTCGTCGGCGTCGCCTAGAGCTCCCCGTCGGACTCCGCCAAAGGAGGACGAAGATGGTGACCAGCAATCGGAGCGAAGTGATATGGGTCGTAGGCACCTTCGTGCTGAGTTTCCTTCTGATGACCGCGCTCCTGCTCAGCAACATGAGCGTCTACATCCTGGGCCCCGCGGTCCTGGCAGGCATGATCTTCACCTTCGTGGCTGTCGCCGTGTGGGGAATGGCCCGCTGGTCGTCCCGAGCGCGCCGGATGCCGGAGCCCTCTAAGGCTATGCCAAGCATCTCCGAGGCGCAGTCCGTAAAGGCGCCTGCCGCTACCGGCGCCCTGACGACGGGGGATCTGGCCGCCTCCCTGGGCCGGGTAGACATCTTCCGCGAGCTTTCGCGAGAGCAGCTACAGGTGGTCGCTTCCCTGGCCGAGGAGGCAATGATATCCCAGGGGGAGACCCTCGGAAAGCGGGGCGAGCTCGGCGACGCTCTCTACGCCCTCCTCGAAGGCCACGTGGAGTTCACCGCTGGCGTTGGCGAGCCGGAGATCACTCTGCGCGTGGCGGGGCCGGGGGAGGCGTTGCCTCTTGCCTCCGTCCTGGGCGAGGGACGGCTTGTGACGACGGCGCAGGCCATCACCGACATTCGTGCCCTTCGGTTCTCGCGGCACCGGTTCATGGAGCTGTGCGCGGCGCGTCCCGACATCGGCGCCCACATCTACCGCTCCATCGCCGAGGTTGCCCTGGAGCGCTACGGCAAAACGGTGGCCCGCTTAACAGACACGGTCGCCTACGCCCTGGACCAGGTGGATTTCTGGGCCAACGTGTAGCGAACTTTGGCTGACCTTTTTCAGCCTACGGCTGGCGTATACTGCCTTGTAACGACCCAGGCTCCCCCTCGATCTTCGACAATGCGGAGGGCATGTGCTCTGTCCACGGCCTCAAACTTCGCCGATAGCCGAGTGGGAGGGTTCAGAAACACGATGCTCAGTCGGCTCTGAGGCCCACTCCCAATACATTCCTCAAGAACTGCCAAGATCTCGTCAACAAAGGAGGGCGTGACTCCTGCAACGTCCGTGAAATCAAGAATCACCTCACCGTCGCCTGCGGCAAAGGCGGCTGCTAATGCCGGCTGGATGCTTCTGGCGGATTCGCGAGTCACAAGAACACGTTCGGGAAGCAGGTCGTAGATTCTGACGCGCGCCATCTCCACCCCTCTGCAGGTTGATGAAAAAACCTATCGACCATCCCGCGCCCCTTCCTGGCCAGGAAGGGGCGCGGGAATTGTATCTGGGGGTCACCACCAGACCCTCGCCAGAGTCCCGACCATCGGGACTCTGGACCCCTCTTTTTCAGCGCTCTGTCAGCTCTAAATGTGGAGGGCCTGACGCTGAGTCTTTTGTATCAGATAAAAGCCACCCACAACTTGAGGCAGTCCGACGACACCACCCAGCAAGGCCGGGATCAGCAAGGCCGCGATCGATCCGTAATTCCATCCGTAATTCCAAGCCAGGAAGGACGCGACCAGAAGAGGACCGAGCCCTTCTATCACACCTATGCTGCCAGCCAGCCTTGATCCGAGCGGAGCCGTCATGCGATAGCCCTGCAACCACAGGAAGATGGCGAGGATCCATAGCAGGGGCATGAGGTAGCCTCCAGACCGGCTGATTTCGGTCTCCGTGATGGCCAAGCCGAATCCGAGGGCGTAGGCAGCTGAAAAGATGGCGAGACTACCCACGGACAGAAGCAACATTTTCGTTCGTGCTCTACCGTCTTTGGCCGATGCAACGGTAGTTGCTCGTGCCCCTCTTCGCATGAAAACACTCAAGATCACTCCGATGGCCCCGAACAAGCCTCCATACAGCCCCAGAGCGAAGGGCTCTGCGCCATGCATCACTGCAGCCACTCCATCGTGCAGTAAGATTGCTTGCAATCTTACTGTCGCTGAAGAAGAGGATTCCGTATTGTCAATGACTAAATGATACTTGGTGTATGTGAGCTCTTGGTCGTATTCACCTGACCAAACATGTACCGGGCAGCAGAAGATGAGGAGATTTAACCGGCCTGTGCCGACTTTGCCTGAGGAATAAAGGGGAGATGAAGGTTGTCCGCTAGCATACTTAGAGAAAGTTTGATCGTCCATCACAAGCGCGGTGACGATGCTACCTTGAGGAGCGATAACATCAAAACTGCCAACGACCCTGTGGTAATGAATGGACAGCGGAAATTCCACAAACTGGCGCGGCTGGACCTCTATCGTCGTGTCTGCAATGGGGAAATCCGGATGAGCATATACGGGCTCTGGAATAGCGATAAGTGAGCAAGTGATTAGAATCAGGGGCAGTCGGGCTAGCAGTTTTGATGTTACAGAGCTCACTGCATACCTCCCACTCAGTTGGACAGGGGAGAGGCCAAACTACGAGAGAGCCCTACTATACCCCTGGAGTTTACCATGTATGCTTTCTCTGAGCGCCACCTTTCGGTTTCCTAGGGTGCCTCTGTGTAGCCAGTTGACACCTCTGCCGGAGTCCGGCAGCCCAGGGGCTGGAACCAATACCGGTCGGGAGAGGCAACGCAGCACCTCCTCCGGCCCGTGCTCCTCCGCGATCACCCGGACCATCTCCCCACCCAGCCACACCATCCGGTGAAAGAGCCAGGGGGGAGCCTTGCCTCCGTGGAGAGGAAGCTGCGCCGTGCCAGTCCGCTGCGATGGAGAGACCATGGCACTGCCATTGTACAAGAGGTCTAGAACATTTAATCTTCTACCGAGCTACGGCGACGCGTAGTAGAGTAGAAGCAGATTTTCGGAGATTTCTCGGAGGGCAAGTGGCCAAGAAGGAAAGCGAGGAGCCCTCGGGGCCCTGGCTGGCGCTGCGCGAGGCCCGGCGCCTTTTGGGGGTCAACGAGACGACCCTGCGCCACTGGGCCGATAGTGGCCGGGTCCGCTCCTTCCGCACCCCAGGGGGTCATCGGCGCTTCTCCCGCGAAGACATTGCGTCCTTTACGCGGGAGCGGTCCGTGGCGGTAGCGGTTCCCCAGCTAGAGGAAAGGACGCTGCGGCGGATGCGCCGCCGTCTCCACGCCGTGCGTTCGCCGGAACCCTGGGCAGAGTCCCTGGACGAGGAGGGCCGGAACCGGTTGCGGGTCATGGGGCGTCGGCTCGTCGAGCTGTCCCTCCTGTACCATACGCAGCGCGCCCGAAGAGGCCAACTCCTCGAGGAAGCCCGCTTCCTGGGCGCGGAGTACGGGGCGGAGATGGCCCGCCAGAATGTGGGCCTGACCGCCATGCTGGAGGCCTTCGTCTTCCACAAGCGAATGCTCGTGGAGGCCGTTCGGGATCTGATCAAGGGCTCCTCGGGCCCTGACGAGGTCCGCGATGAGCTGGTGGAGATCGGCGCGCTGGCAGACCAGATGCTTCTGGCCATGGCCACTTCCTATCAGCGGGCGAGCCCGAGCCCAGCCCCTACAAACAGGAGCTAGGTGTCCAGAGAGAAGACCGTGCAAGAGGAGAGGACCTCGGAAAAGGCGATGCGCATCGGCGACGTTGCCGTCCAGGCGAAGACGCACAAGACCTGGGAGCAATGGTTCGCCCTCCTGGACACGGCAGGCGCCAGGAGCATGAGCCATACGGAGATCGCTCAATACCTCCGGAAGAAACACGGCGTCTCCGGGTGGTGGAGCCAAATGGTGGCCAACACCTATGAGCAGAGCCGCGGGATGCGGGAGAGACATCAAATGCCGGAGGGCTATCAAGTCAGCGTGAGCAAGACCTTCGAAGCCCCCGTCGCCCGCCTGTATCAGGCCTGGAACGACAAGAGACTGCGAGGCCCCTGGCTTCCCCAGGAAACCATAACCATTCGCAAAGCGACCCTCAACAAGTCCCTGCGCATCACATGGGCCGACGGCGTGACCAGCGTCGAGGTGCTCTTCTATGAGAAGGGTGAGGAGAGGAGCCAGGTCGTCGTTCAACATAGCAAGCTCGCCGATCCCCGTCAGGCGGAAAGCATGAAGTCACATTGGAAGGAGGCGTTGGAGCGCTTGGAAGGAACGTTGGCGCCTCCTCAAGCCCTGGCCTCGCCCTCTGCGAAGAATTGAGGGAGAGGGACCCTTTCGGGAGGCGGGCCATCTACCTCCGACATCTCTCGCTCACTCACTTCCGCAACTACGTTCATCAGGAGTTGGAGCTCCCTCCTGGCCTCCTGGTCTTTGTAGGGAACAACGCCCAAGGCAAGAGCAACCTCCTGGAGGCGGCCTATCTCCTGGCGACCACCAGGTCTCTGCGGGCCACTACAGACCGCGAGATGGTCGGGTGGACGGCCGCCCAGGAGCCCCTCCCCTACAGCCGCGTCGCCGGGACCGCCACGGCCGCCGAGGGCGACGTGCGGGTGGAGCTGGTCATCCAGACCGCCCGCTCCGAGAGCATCCCCGGAGAGGAGGAGCCCTGGCCGGAAGAGCCGGAGCCCGCCGACCTCTCTGTCCGAACGCTCCGAAAGGTCTTCAAGGTCAACGAGGTGCCCCGGCGCGCGGCGGAGGTGGTTGGGAGAGTCAAGGCCGTCCTCTTCGGCCCGGAAGAGGTGGAGACCATCGGCGGCCCTCCTTCGCTCCGCCGGCGCTCCCTCGACCTCGCCGCCTCCCAGGTGGACCCGGCCTACGTGCGAGCCCTGCAGCGCTACACCCAGGTGGCGGCTCAGCGGAACGCCCTGCTCCGAGCCATCCGCGAGGGGCACGCCTCCTCCAGCCAGCTCGCCGTCTGGGACGGACAGCTCGTGGAGACAGGCAGTCTTATCCTCCTCCAGCGTCTCGCCCTGGTGCGAGCCCTCCAGGAATCAGTCCAACAGGCATACGTGGCCCTTTCCGGGGAAGGGAAGCCTCTCACCCTCTCCTACGAGAGCACCGTTCCGGTCCTGAGACGCGAAGAGGAGCGGGCCAGCGTCCAGGAGGCCTTCCATCGGGCTCTGGAGAGAAGCCGCCCACGAGAGGTGCTGTTAGGGACTACCCTCGTGGGGCCTCACCGCGACGACCTCCGCTTCTTCGAGGGGAAGGTGGACATGGGGGTCTACGCCTCGCGGGGGCAGCAGCGGAGCCTCGCCCTCGCCGTGAAGCTGGCGGAGGCGACATACATGCGAGACCTCTCCGGCCAGGCGCCGCTGCTCCTCTTGGACGACGTCCTCTCCGAGCTGGACGCGTCGCATCGCGCCGGCCTCCTTCGAGCCTGCGCCGCAATGGAGCAGGTCTGGCTCACCACCGCCGACGAGAAACAACTTCCTCCCCTGGCTGCGGAGCGGCCCATGGCCCTCTATCGCGTGGAGCGCGGAACGGTGAAAGTCGGGACCTCTCTGCTCTAGCAGGTCGCTGAAAAAGGGGAGTGCAGTCCCGAGAAATCGGGATTGGCGGTCCGCCGCAGGCGGATGGGGGTGTCCCCCAGATATAAGCCCCACACCCTTCCTGGGCAGAGCCTGCCCTGAGCCTGTCGAAGGGAAGGGGGACGGTGGGATGGTCGAAGGGGTTTCTCAGCACCCTGCTAAGGGGAGACGAAAGGCGTCCGAAGCCCGGGAGCTCCCCGCCAGCCGAAAGGGTGCGGAGAGAACGATGAAAGCGCCACGTCCGGGCCTTGAACATGGGGCCCGGGGTCTACTGCATCGGCCCGGGCTACTGTTGGGCGGCGGTCCGCCGCCTCTCCTGGAGCCGCCGCCAGGCGGAGTCCTGACTCTTCCTCCACCGATAGCTGCCCCAGGCAAGGCCGATCACGGCACCCACCGCCGCTCCCATCGGCTGCCAGAAGGCGAGCAGATATTCGCGGTACGGGATGTAGAAGAGCGGGACTGCGGCCACGGCTGCGCCCATCATGGCGCCGATGGCAGCCCATACAGCCTCCGAGACCCAGCG
Organism: Chloroflexota bacterium; assembly: GCA_016210295.1. Taxonomy (GTDB): domain Bacteria; phylum Chloroflexota; class Dehalococcoidia; order UBA6926; family JACQUM01; genus JACQUM01. Next base: position 9,152 of record JACQUM010000165.1, read on the forward strand.
GTCCAGGCTCCGCCATTCTTGTTCGCTGCGCCGGCCCCACTGCTCCCAGGACCAGTCCTCGTTCCCCCGTTTGGCGAGCGGCTCCGCCTCCGGTACATACGCGCCGTTCCCCGGAAGAGTCCGCCCTCTTGCCTCCGCGCTCCGCATATAGGAGCCAGGCCGCCCTTCGGAGGCAGAGCCATCCGCGAGTTCCTGCTTTCTCTCCGGCCCAGAATCGCGCGTCTGGGACAACGCCTTTGGATCACGCATACCGGCCTCCTCAGTTCAGGCCCCCGCGTCCTCCTCATAGGAGAGGACCGTCGCGGGGCAATGAGCCTTCATTCCCTACCGTGTTTCTTCCCTGTTTTAGCGTCCGTCTCGGCGAGCCGCGGGTCTCACCGCCTCCTGCGCTACCGGCTTGGCCACCTCCTGCACGGGCTCTCTCCGCACGTTGTCACCGGCGAACTGGCCCGGCGCGAACCCTGAGCGGCTCCCCTCCGGGATGCCCGTGGCGATGATAGTGATGCGGGCCCGCCCCTGCATCTCCGGCGCGACGTTCATGCCGAAGAAGACGATGGCGTCCCGGTCGACAGCCTTGCTGATGAGGTTCCCCACGTTGTTGACCTGCCCCAGAGTAAGGTCCGGCCCACCCACCACCAGGAAGAGGACGCCAGCGGCCCGGAGAATAGACACGTCGATCAGAGGGTTCTCCACCGCCTGGCGGGCTGCTTCGAGGGCGCCGTTGGGTCCCTCTCCGAATCCCACCGCCATGAGCGAGCGCCCATGGATGTTGAGAATGGCGCGCACGTCCGCGAAGTCCACGTTGATCTGGGCGGGCACGTTCACCAGCTCGGCCACCGCCAGGATCCCCTGGGTGACCGCCTCGTCGGCGCGGCGGAAGGCCGTCGTGACGTCCACGTCCTTGGCGACGAGCTGAAGGAGACGGTCGTTGTGAATGATGATGAGGTTGTCGACCTTCTCGGCCAGACGCTGAGCGCCGGCCATGGCGATCTCCAGCCTGCGGTGGCCTTCAAAGGAGAAGGGAGTGGTCACCAGGCCGACCACCAGGGTGCCTGACTTCTTCGCGATCTCCGCGACCAGAGGCGCCGCGCCGGTCCCTGTCCCGCCACCCATGCCGGCGGTGATGAACACCAGGTCAGCCCCTCGCAGGGCCGCCCCCAGCGTCTCCTCCGACTCTTTGGCGGCCCGAAGGCCCACCTCGGGGTCGCCACCAGCGCCGAACCCGCGAGTGACGGACTCGCCGATCTGGATCATGCGGGCCTTGGGGAACATGTTCAGGGCGTGGGTGTCCGTGTTCACGCAGTAATACTCGATCCCGGGAACCGCGTGCTCCATCAGGTGGCCGACGACGCTGTTCCCACCGCCTCCCACCCCAACCACAGCAATCCTGACCTGGTTGGGAATGCTGGGCGCTTGACCTTGCTGACCTGTCCCGAGCCCGTCCAAGAGACCCATGTCGCGACTCCTTTCTCCGCCTCACCGCCCCTATCCAAGACGGCGTTGCCTAACACCCTTGAAGTAGAACCTGGTCTAAAATCAGGTCTAGAACCGATTATAGAGAGTACCCCCGCAGGCTTGTCAATACCCTGGAGCAGCAATTTCTCGAGAAATTGAACCCTTTTTGCCAGATTGCGGAAGAAAGCGAGCCCAGAGGGCAGAGCCCCAGAGCTTGCCCTGA
>JACQUM010000162.1 GCA_016210295.1 Chloroflexota bacterium
CTCCTGGCTTGACAAGCCCCACGAGTGCTTTGAACCCCCCGTAGGGGTCTTGCGTGTGGTGCAATACGCCGTTGCAAAAGACGTAGTCGAAGCTCTCAGAGGGGAGATCCAAGGCAAAGATATCTCCCTCAGCAAATTCGACGTTTCGCAAGTTCAGCTTTTCTTTGAGAGCCCTAGCCTGTGCAACAGAGGCTTCGCTAAAATCAATGCCGACCACCTTGCGGTTTTGTATGGACAGAAAAGCGGCGAACTGGCCTGTGCCACAGCCAGCGTCCAGCACCTTCACGTTGGGAGGCATCTCCTTGTTCAGGAGATGGGCGTACGGGCTTGCTCTCGTATAGAGGCTGGAGACCGACTCGTAGTCGTCGAGGGAATAGCCTGGGAAGGGGAAGACGTTGTAGAACTCGCGAACGGAACTGGGGATGGACCTCTGGTTCGATCGTTTCCCCTTCACGCTCTCGGTCCCTGGTACTAGGTTACAGTCGTCCGCGGCAGCACCGTTCGGAGCGGCGGATAGGTTTTCTCCGCAGTTATTTTCAGAAGATGGCGTAGATGAAGGGCCCAATGCCGCTGCCCTGAGAGGCCACGAGAAAAGAGGCCAGCAAGAGCAAGACGACCACGAGGGGTATCAAGTAGAAGCGCCTTCGCCGCCAGAAAAAGCTTAGGAGCTCAGCGGCAATGGCAAACCGGTAGAAGAAGGAGCCAAGGGCACGCATAAGCGAAGCGAACGCCTTTCAGCGGGGAGAGCGCCCAGATTCCGAAGCACACAGTAACGGCGTCCGCTTCGCTTGTCAACCTGCATTGTGGTCGAACGCAGGCAGGGATCCGAGTCGGTGGGACGAAGCGGGGTCCCGCCAGCACCTGCTAAGGATGAGCGAGACGGTAGACGAGGATCTGCGGCCCGCCGTAGTCCGCGAACCGCGCCGCTTCCATGTGCCCCCGCTCTAACTGCTCATAGAAAGCTGCCGCTCCAGGAAACCTTCCCCTCTGTAACAGGTAGGACCTACGACTCCATTCGTCAATGACGACGTAGGAATAGCCGTTTTCGACGTAGTCGCTGAGGGGGAGAACGGCGGGGCTGGAGAGGTAAACGGCATGGTAGCTGGGCTCGCGGGGCGGAATGCGCAGCCGGAGGTCGTAGTAGGCCTCCTTCGTCTCCCGACTCTCCCGCGGCGTGGTCTTGTACGCCTCGCTTTCCCTGACTTGGGCGTCTTCCAGCATCTCCAGCCGCAATTGTTCACGGAGGGCGTCGCGAGTCTGGGAAAGCTGGGGGCCCGTTTGCGCGATGGCCATCTTGGTTCCCGGAGGGATGTTGGCCACGATCCACTCTGCCGCGAGGGTCCGGTTGTCTAGTTGCGTGAAGCCCTGGGCCACGTGAAGAGAGGCCAGCGCGGGAGGAACCAGGAGCGCGAGGGCGAGGAGCAAGGCGATGGCGCGGCGCCATATGAGCCACGGCAGAAGCTGGTCCGCCAGGAGACCGCCCGTCTCCACGACGAGGCGGGCCACGAGGATACTCAGGATAGGGAGAATAGGAATCCAGTAGCGAGGCCAGTTGAGCGCGGAAGCACCGAGGACAAGGAAGAAGGCCCCGAAGACGCCGAGGAGAAGGATGTCTTGCGGGCTTCGTCGGAGGAGGGCGTACCCTGTCGCAAGCAGCGCTGCGATGGTGAAGAGCCACGTCATGGCGGCAGGCAAGATAGAGCGAAGTACATCCACGTAAGGCGTCCATGCCACCGTGCCCAGCCACCCCGCTCGCGCCTGCTCCGCCTGGCCTACGACGAAGGCCCAGAAGGTGGAAAGGTCGAGCAAGGCAAAGGGGGTGCCCAGTAGAAACCCGGCCGGGGCCAGCGCGAGTCCCACCACGAAAGGCGCCCACGGGCGCGGTGCCGGACGCAGAGTGTGGGCCAGCAGAAGGGCTACCACGAAGAGTCCTCCAGGATATTTGGCGGACCCGGCGAGCCCTGCCAGGAGCCCCGTGAGAAGGTACCAGCGAAGGGAGCCCGTCTTGAGAAGGAGCGCGGCTGTGAGGAGGGTGGACGCAGTGAGGAACCCCATGGGAATGTCGGTGGTGCCATAGTGGGACTCTTCCACTGGAATGGGGAGGACGGCAAGGAAGGCCGCGCTCACCAGGCCAACACGGGGGCTGAAAAGTTCTTTCCCGAGGAGGTAGGCCAGGAGGACTGTCGCCGTTCCCAGGAGGGCAGCGGTGATTCGAGCGATGAGATAGAGGGCGGTGGGATCGGTGAAGTAGAGGACAGCCAGGTCCCAGGGCACGGAGAAGGCACCCGCCAGCAAGCCGCTCAGATAGAAGAGACCGTATTCGACAAAGAGAACATACATAGAGAGAGATGGGTAGAGGAACCAATGGGGATTGAGGTCTCCCAGGCCGAACTTGAGTGCGTGTTGGACGACGAAAATCTCGTCGGATTGGTAGAGGGAGGGAAGGCCGAAGTTGGCTCCATAGACGCGCAGTGCGAAAGCGAAGGCGAGGACACCGAGAAGCGGCGCAAGGGTCCGCAGGCGGAGGAACCTTCGCCCATCTACCTTGGAAAGGTCGCTGCATGGGGAGAGAGCGGGAATCGCGTCAGAACCGGCCATCGGGAGTGCTGGAGGAGAAGATTACCTTGCGGCCGATTGTGACGGGCTCAGAGAACGGGTGGCGTACCATTTGTAAGTCTCCCGAAGCCCAATGGCCAGGGAAACGCTCGGCGTATAGCCGGTGAGCTGCTGGAGCCGATGGGTGTCAGGACAGCGACGGTCGACCGAGCCGGCAGGGGCCTTCCCTTCCCGGATGGCTGGATGGAAATTGGCGATGTCGAAGAGCCGGAGCGCCAGATCCTTAATAGTGACCTCTTCGAGGCTGTTCCCCACGTTGAAGGTCCCCCCCGCCGCCTCCCTGGTCTCCGCGACAAGCTGCGTTGCGCGAACGGCGTCTGTAACGTAGCAGAAGGCGCGGGTGTTCTTGGCGCCGTTGATGATGAAGGGGTCTTCCCGTTGGCGGAGGCGGAAGCAGAACTCGGGTATCACGTGCTCGGTGCCCATGCGCGGGCCGTAGACGTTGTGGTACCGCACGATGCTGATGGGCAGGCTGTGGACTCGCGCGTAGCTGTGCAGGAGGACCTCGCCGGCGATCTTGCTGGCGGCATAGGAGGCCCGGGGGTGAGCGGGGTCTTCTATGACGAGGGGCACGTCCTCGGGGGTAGGGATGGGGACACCATAGGCACGGGTTGTGCCCGCGTATCCCTCCGAGGAAGAGGAGAAGAGAAGGCGGCCGCATCCTCGCTCGACGAGCCAGTCCAGCAGGTGAATCTGGGCAAGAAGGTTAACGCGCATGACCCGGTCGGGAACGTCGTAGAAGAACCGAGTGCCGTTGACAGCGGCCAGGTGATAGACGACGTCGTAGGTGCCGGACTGGGCGCGCACCTGAGCGGCGTCGGCCATGTCCAGGACGACCAGGCTCGTGTTGGGCCGGGCGAGCAGGGTCTTCAGCTCGGAGTCCCGATCGCCTCGGGATAGATTGTCCCACAGGGTCACCGTCTGGCCCTGCTCCACGAGGCTGCGGGCGAGATGGAGGCCAATGAACCCTGCCCCACCGGTGATGAGGACTTTTGCCACGGTCCTCCTCTCAGGTCCCTTCCCCCCTATCCGAAAAACGGGCGCCTTGCGTTCTTCTAGCTTAGCAGGAAGCTTCACGGCTGGTAAACTAGGGGATGGGAACGGGGTCGCTCAGTGGGTCCTTCGTTGACAGAGTCTATTCCTTCCAGTAGTCTTCTTGCTACGCTTCGGAAGTCCCTCACCCTACGACTCTATGTTGTGTCGCTTCTTCGGCCACCGCGCCGCCCTCCGTGTTGGTGCGCTTCTCCTCCTCATCGTCACTCTGTCCTTTCTGCCCTACCTTCCAGCCTTTGGGGGCTATCTTTCCGGCGACGATTTCCCTTTGATCGACGACAACGCCGTCGAGGGCTGGAATAGCCTGGGGACGCTCTTCACCGACGCCCGTATGTCGGGCCGGGAAAACTCCTACTATCGGCCCGTCTTGCGGCTCTCGTTTGCCGTGAACTACCTCGTTGGTGCTTTGGACCCCTTCTCTTATCATTTCGTGAACGTGGTGCTCCATGCGATCGCCGGCGTCCTTGTTTTTCTGCTGGCCCGAAGGCTGACCAGCGGCCTAGGAGCCGCTTTCTTGGCAGCCATCGTCTTCGCCGTCCACCACGCCAACAGCTCCGTCGTTTACGTTGCGAACCAGAGGGGAGACATCTTGGTCACCATCTTCGTGGTAACGGGATTTCTCCTTTACTTGAAACACTGGGAGAACCGAGGGCGAAAGCAGGGGAGTCTTTTGCTCGCTGGCGTCCTGGCCTCCTATTTCCTCGCGCTCCTCTCGAAAGAGACCGCGCTGGTGTTCCCTGCGCTCATCGCCGCCTACGTGTTCATAAGAGGAGAAGGACGCGAGTGGCGGGACTTGCTGCGTATCTTGGGGTTCCTCGCCGTCCCCACCGGCGTCTACTTCACCCTCGTTGCGTGGACCAACGGCTACACTCCCGCGACTCTCTTGAAGACCGCCGACAGCACCGGAGGCTTCATTCCCCTCTCTTTGGGACTCGTTGCTGCGCGAAACCTTCTCGTCTACGTGGTCAATCCCCTCCTCCCCATAGATTCCTACTGGTTAGGTCGCCTTTTCTCATCGTTCAGCATCTTCGGGATGGAGGTGCGTTATCCCTTTCTTCCCCTGGGACCAGGTGTTCTGGCTCTCTTCGTCGCCATGGCGATCGGCGGTCTTTTTCTTCTCCGGCGACTGTCCCGAGAGGCCCTCTTTCTTCTCGCGTGGACTCTTCTCTGTCTCGTCCCGGCCCTGCCCATGCCGGACATCGCGGAGCGCCGCCTCTACTTGCCTCTGGTAGGGTTCTCTATCTTCCTTGCCCTCGTCGCCCGCTCTCTCATGCCCTTCTTCAGGGTTAGGCTTGGGACGGCGGTCCCCTTGTTTGTCGCCGTCGCTCTCCTCTTGACCGCTTCTTCCGTCTCCACCCTGGCGAAGAGCTTCGTCCATCGGGAAGCGGAAAGGCTGGTCCAAGAAACTCTTACAGCGGTCAAGGCTCAGTACGCTCGGCTCCCCGATCATGCCCGAGTGTACGCAGCGAACGCAGAAGGCGTGCGTACGGGGTTTCCCGAGCCGGGCTTCGGCGGCCTCGCGGGGCCGAGCGCCTCCTTTGGCGCAGCCCTCCGCCGCCTCTACAACGACACCTCGGTGGACGGGAGAGTCGTCGGATACGAGGAGTTGCAACGCCTACGGGTTGACCCAGGATCCGGCGGTGTGGAATACCTTTTCCTCCTCTACACGGAGCGGGGCGAGCTCGTGGAGCTTCCGAGGCTGACCGAGAGCCCCTGAAGAATTGGACACTTCGAGGCCGACGCTACAGGGCGGCCGGGGCAGAGCCATTGCCAGCGCCACCTCCAAGGCATCAGTCCTGCCGCGCCGGTAATCTCCCTCTCCACTGGAGTCACTATCAGAGGCAGATACCCAGGACCCTCTTGAACGGGCTCGTCGCCCGCCGCCACCAGCTCCCGCGCCCCCGGCGCCGCTCCTCCGCGCAGGCATGCTTGAGGCTCCGGGCGATGGCATCCAGCTCCCCTGGTTTGGGACGCTCCTTCTCCTTCTGCTCTCCCAAGGGCTCGTACAGCCGGGGGACCCACGACTTCGCAGGCGCCAGGCCCAGGAGGGCCTCCCAGCCGTCCACCGTCCTCTCCCACCGGTACTCCTGCGCGATCCGCGCTCCGTTCTCTGCGAGCCGTTTTCGCAACCCCCCGTCGTTCAGAAGGCGCACGAGAGCGCGGGCCATGCCCTCCACATCGTGGACGGGGACCTTCAAGCAACTCTCCTCGTGAAAAGCGAAGTCGTCTATCCCCTTGCTCTCTGTGGTCACCACGGCGCAGCCGGAGGCCATCGCCTCCAGGAGCGGGATGCCCGTCCCCTCGTACCAGGACCCAGAGATGTAAATAGCCGCCTCGGCGTACTCGCGAGCGATCTGCTCCGGCGTCAGGCCCGCCACCGGACGGAAATCGATGGGTCGGCCCCAGAGCGCTTCCGCCCGCCGCACGGCCTGGGCCACCTCGGCGAAGCCCTTCCACTCCCCGCCTCGCGAGATGGTCATAACCCTGTTTGGGACCTTCTCGCCCTGAGGAACGAAGTGAAAGAGATGGTGGTCGATGCCGATGGGGATGCGGTACGCCTGCACGCCGTATGCCTCGTAGGTATGGCGTTGGACGAAGGTCGTCTCGGCGACGAACATGTCCAGAGGCAGCTTGAAGATGTCCTCCAGGTAGTGGACGAAGTGCATGACGTAGTAGCACTTCCTCCCCGGGACGCTGAGCACATAGTCGATGTCGTAGTCCCACGTGAACACAACGGTATCCGTCTCCCGAACCCGATGGAGCCAGTCCTCCTTGCGCCCTATCGGAGCTCGGAGGTCAATCCAGCCCGGCAGCCGCCCACCCTCGGTCAACACTCGCACGGAATGCCCCCGCTCTGCGAGATAGCTCGCGATGCGGAAGACCGTCTTGTTGCCTCCACTGATGTCAGCGTGGGGCTGGACGAAGAAGATGGTGGGCGCGCGCTCCACGGGTTTCTATTTCACGGCGCGAGCCACGCACATCACCATGTGGCTCGCGATCCAGGGGGACAGCCAGAAGAGGGCGTTGGCAACCTTTCTCCCCAGCCAGCTTAGGTTGCCGTCGGTGCCCTCCCCGCTTCCACGAGCGCGGAACAAGGGGAAATCGATCCAGACTCCGAACAGGGGATGAACGGCGAAGGACTCGACCACCTCAAAGCCGCTTCGTCGTAAGAAATTCTCCAATTGGAGACGAGAGTAGTTGTACTCGAAGAAGTGCCCTCTTCCCGGACCCGGCCCGCTAGCGCCGCCCGCTTCTCTCCTCAGCGCTCTCCTCACCATCTGAAAGGGCCACTTGATGCGCCGGACCCAGTTGATCATTGGAACGGAGACGAACGCAATGCCTCCCGGTCGGAGGACCCGATGGGCCTCTCGCAGCGCCGCCTCAGGCCCCTCCTCGAAGTGCTCGATGACCCCAATGGAGATGTACGAGCTGATGCTACTTGCCGCGAAGGGCAAGCAGGCGACGTCCGCCAGGGCGAAGGGAACGCCGGGCCAGCCACCTACAGCCGTCCGAAGGGCGACCTCGCTAAAGTCCACACCCACCACGTCCCTGGCCTGCTCCCTGAGGTAGACCACCCAGCGCCCAAGCCCACAGCGCGCCTCCAAGACCTTGCCTGACCGAGGCATGTATCGCTCGAACACAGGCAAGAGAACGTCCCTTCGTGTCCGCTCCACAAGCGCATCGAGATCGGTCGCCGACCAAACTGCGTCCCACTCTTCGTGGACGTGGAGTCCGGCATCCACCCGGTACTGGCCGCGAAGGCCCCCCGGCCTCATCTCAGTTCGCCCGTCCCACAGCAATGATAGCTTTGACCAGAGTCTGTCGGGGGTGGCGGAGAGTCGCCACAGCAAAAGAGCGCAGCTGGGCATCCAGGGCCAAGAGAGAGAGGCTATAAGCAATGCCCCAGACCAGAATCAATCCAAAGACGCCGACAACCGAGTCTGCAGCTCCTTCACCTGTTCCGAGCCTCACGGCGTAGAGGGATCCCAGGGCCACGGCGACCGCCGCCGCTGGTGTCCAGAGCCTCCGCAAGTATTCGCCAATGCCAACGCCCAAGTGAGAGAAGATCCACCAGGTGCTCACCACCGCCCCCATCACGTTTGCCGCCGTCATCAGGAGGGCGACACCCGTGATACCTGAGGAGCTTGTGACAAAGTAGACAGAGGGAAGAAGAAGCGCAGCCACGGCAAGGTCGGCCAGTAACAGAGCCCCCGGGTGGCCAATGCCGTACAGGAGGACCCTGTTGGGCGCGGCCATCCCCATGATCAGCCCAAAGAGGGCAAGGCCCCGTATGGGCTCGATGGAGCCCGACCACTTCTCCCCGTACAGAGCCAAAAGGAGAGAGGGAAGGAGAAAGAAGATTCCCGCCGCAAGCGGCAGGACGACCAGTGCCAAGTACCGAGCGATGAGGAGGTAGGTGCGCTTCACCTCCACCGGGTCTTTCTGCAGCTTGGCAAAAAGGGGATGGGCGACCTGGTTGACGAGGAACCCCACCCGGCTCTCCGGCACAGTGGCCAGAGTAAAGGCGAACCCGTAGAGGCCGGTCGCCGTGGCGCCCAGAAGCCGCCCCACGGCGACCGCAGGCGCGCCCCGTACAAGAAAGACGAGGACATCGCTCATCAGCCCGAAGAGCCCGAACCGGAGCAACCTTCTAGCAACCTTCCGGTCGAAGCGGAAGGAGGGCCGATAAGGGCTCACCACCCAGTACATGACCACCAGGAGGGTGTAGCTGGTCATGACGCCCCAGAGAAGGCTCCAGGCGCCCATCGCCAACACAGCTAGCGCGACAGACACCACGCTCTGGCCTGCCACAGAGACGACCGCCACCCATGCTATGGCTCGGAAGCGGAACTCCTTCATCAGCAGCGCCTCGTGGACAACCCGCAGCGCAAAGAGGACGAAGGAGAGGCCCAAGACACGAACGATGGGCACCAGGTCCGGAGTATTGAAGAAGGCTGCGGCAGCAGGAGCCGAGAGAAAAGCTGCCAGAAAGAGGAACACTGCAATAGCCAGCAGGATCCAGAAGGCTGTGTCGGCCGCCGCCTCTATGTCTTCATGCTCATAGACCAGGGCGGGGCCAAAGCCCAGCCCCTTCACGAGGCCGAACAGGGCCACCACCAGATACGCCAGCCCAAAGACCCCGTAGTCATACGGCTGGAGGAGAGCCGCCAGAATGAAAGGAGTCGCGAAGGAGACGGCCTGGCTCGCGTACTGGCCCACTACGACCCAGAACAGGCCCCCTGTGGCGACGCGCTGAAGGTCTCGACCTGCGGCTCCCATATCCGTCAAGCACTAATAGGGTCACACGGGCAAAAACACATCGAAAAGGTCGTCCCAGAAGGAACCCCGGGATCGCAGATACCTCCGAAGAGTCCCCAGGCGGAACCGGAGCGAGAAGTACCGCGAGTTGTCCGCCCGCGCCGCCGACCAGAGCCGAGGGTTCCCGTTGATGTCCTTCCTGTCTTCCCCTGCGAACCGCCACGCCAGGCGCCAGCCCTGAGCTAGAAGCATCTTCCCGACGTGCAGCCTGTGCGCCGGCCGCCAGAACTCCTGGTCCCGGATGTACAGGGCTCCCTCGTCACGGACGGTCCGTGTGAAAAGCGGGATGAGCCAGCGAACCGTTCTCTCGTTCAGCTCCTGCAAGATATGGGAGCAGATGATGAGGTCGAAGAAACGCTCCGGCAGGAGGTCTGCGCGCCAGGTCGGCACGTGGTAGACCACCGTTCCCGCAGAAGGTGTCGCGGCGATGCGAAAGCTCTCCGGCGCGTCCATGTACTCGCGGAACTCGATGCCGCTCAGGTGCCGGTACACCGCGTTTTGAACAAGGTACGGCGCCTCGATGGCGTCCATGCCCACGTAGACGAGAGGGTTTCTTAGCTTCGTCCAGAGGAGGGACTGCCTCCCGTACCCCGCACCGAAATCGAGGACCCGCGTGATCTCCCTCCCTTGAATGTTCTGAAAGAAGAAGTCCGTCGCGTTGTAGAAGTCAGCGTGGCGATAGGTGTAGGGCTCTTGTTTTTCTTCTGGGAAAAGGGCGCCCAAGACCTCACGGTGCCTCTCCTCGCTCGCGCGGACGTAGGCCTCTGGAATCTCCCACCCCAGGTCTGGGTTCCAGACGGCGTAGCTTGGGTTAGCGGTGAAGGAGAGGAGCTCTTTCACAGAGTCCAGGCCCTGGAACTTGTGGACCTCGGGGCTCACCTCCCACCGCGTCATAGCGGCGAAGAGACGAGGGTCCATCCTCAGCCGGTCTCTCTCTCGTCTCTTCAGAAACTCTTCTGTTCGAAGCACGGCCCCTTGCAACTCCATGCCCCCTATCACTGTGACCAAGGATGTATTCGCAGTCGCCGCGCTGCGAGCGTTCCTAGACATCCCCCCCTGTGAGCCGGCTAGTGCGGCGCTGGACTCCTCAATAGTGCCTTCGGCTCCTCATCGGCAGCTTTCCCTGGAGAAAGGGAATGTCTCAAAGCGAACGCGAGGCCGACCAGAGCCCAAAAAGCGATGCCGTGGTCAACCGTACCACATTGAAACTCGACACGGTCGCACAAGAACAGGCCTCCAGAAAACGAAAACTGACCGATGAAAAGCACCAGCGTGGCCGCCGACAGCGCCCACAAGACTCCGTTCGCCAGGCTTCCCATTCCCGCTTGCACAGCAAGGAAGGTGCTGCGCCACGCCCCCCATAGAATGCGGCCCAGGAGCAGCACCAGCGCCAGGAGGGCACCGAACCCTGCACCGGCGGCGTGCCGCAAGAACTCATTGTGAGGCTGCACCATCCCGAAGCCTCCAACCTCAAATGCGTTGAGCCGTGTGAAGTCCAGATAAGAGTCCCCTATCTCCCCCATCCCAACGCCCGTCCAGGGATGCTCCAGGGCAATGCGCCAGGAAGCCTGCCAGAAGTCCAATCGAAGCCTCTGGTCCTCGAGGAAAGCCTCCACTCCTCCCCATGCCCCAAAGCGGCTAAACACCGCCCGGTCCGACACGCCCGTGTATATCAGCAAGGCTACGACGCCGATCGCGAGGGCAACTACCACCTGCTTCCGAGGAAACGGACCTGGAAGAAGGACCAAGAGACCCATGGAGCCGATGAGAGCGACGGGAAATGTACGCTCTCCGAGAAACAAGAGAACGGCACCCAGGAGCGCGGCGACGCCCCCTAGAAGGAGCGCAAGAAGCGGACGCCGCGTGAATCCCCAAAAGGCAAGGCCAACCAGCAGGGGAATTGCAAGTGTCGCCGTCCACCCGAGCAAAGCAGGGTGCAAACCGAACCCAGCCAGATAGACGCGCTGTGAACCAGCAATAGTGATCCCGAAACCATACCATCGCGCGAAGAAGTAATAGTAGATACTCACCGTCAAAACGCCGTAAACAGCCAGCGCTCCAACCGCCCACAAGATATCCTCCCGTCTCCGCACGGAGTTCACGACGACCCAAAAGACAAGCGGAGCCACCAACAGGTCGAGAGAAAGCTCACGAAAGGTGACCAGAACGTCTTGAGAGAATAGAGAGGCGACGGCAACCACACCTATCCAGACGAAAATGTACTTGCTTAGGGCTGTCCCGCCAAGGTGTTGTCTTCGAACAAATCGTCCAACCAAAAACGACAAGAAGAACGTCCATGTGAATAGCACAGTAGGCGTTACAACCAGCGGTCCCCAGAAGAACCCCTCAAAAGGAGTCTGTTTGAAGCTGAGCTCCAGGAATCGCAGGAAGGGAACCGTCAAAAAGAAGGCCACGACGCCGCTGGCGCCCTCACGGACGGCAACGAGAACGAGAGCAAGCACAGCTCCCGCAAAGGCGACAGCGCCGACAAGGAAAATAGTCATCCCTACTCTCGGGCCGGCATAGGAAACCAAGAAGGCGATGGGTAAGCCTAGGATCAACACAAAGAGGAGAGGCTTTACCATCTCCGGAAGCGCGGCAATCGAGCCCCACCAGCTTTGCTGCTCTTCCCAGGTGACCACCAACAAGAGCAATCCTATGAGGAAGGAGGGCAGAAGAAGAGCACGAAACGCCGTTCCAATGGTGAACCCGGCTGTCAAGGCCACCACCGCTTGCGCCAGGGCGTAGGCAGCCACAAGGCCGAGCAGCAGGAACAGAAAGAGCTTGATCCCCCCGATGGGAAGCATCTCTGCTAGAGGAGAGAAGAGAGCCAGACGAGGCCGCATCATCTGAAGGGAAGAACTTTCATCGAGGAGGGTCAACGAATCCCTTCTGACCCTCTCCCTGGACAGGAACCGAAGGTGTCTCCGTGCCGCCAATGGGCGAAGGCCTTCCCCGGAACGGAATCAACGCGCGGAGCAAAGAAAGGAACGTTCTTCGGCGGCCGCCTCGTCGGGCCCTTCGCCGACGATGCTCGCCATCCCCGCCGTAGTAATAGCTGTAGGCGTAATAGTAGTAGTACCCACCTCGTCGCCCTCGTGCCACCTTGTTGAGAGAGACGCCGATAATCGTCCCCCCAACTTTCGTCAAGGCGTCCACTGCCCTCTTGACTATATCCGTCCGCGTCCGCGCGGACTCTACCACAAGGAGGGTGCCATCCATCTGAGACGAAAGAATCGCCGCATCGGCAACCAAGAGCACAGGAGGACTATCAAAGATCACGGTATCAGACTGAGTTCGGAGACTTGCCAAAACCTGGCGCATGTGGTTCGACCCCAGGAGCTCTGCCGGATTCGGGGGAATAGGTCCGCCAAGCAAAACCCGGAGACCGGACACGTTCGTATTCTGCAGCACAACGGAGAGGTCTATGGTGGGGTCCAGAATCAGGTTGGTAAGTCCCTGGCCGTTGGCGAGGCCGAACAGCCGATGCGCGCTTGGTCGGCGGAGGTCGGCATCGACCAAGATGACGCGTTTCCCTGCCTGGGCCGAGGCCACGGCCAGGTTGGCTGCGGTGAACGTCTTTCCCTCTGAAGGAGCAGCGCTGGTGACAAGGAGAGTCTGGACGGGCTTGTCGACCCGGGAGAGGTCCAGATTGGTCCGCAGGACCCGAAAGGCCTCCGCAGCAGGGCTCCGGGAGCCGTCAGCCCCGACCCCCAACTCCCTCGGGTCCCCAAAAGAGGAGGAAAGAGCATCCGCCGTGAGCCGGGGGACGGTCCCCACCGCGGGCAGGTGGAGCAGCTTCTCCACTTCATCATCCGACTTCACGGTGTCGTCCAGGTACTCCACGACGCTCGCTATGACCAGGCTGACGAGGAGGCCGGCTATGCCGCCCAGGACCGCGTTCAGAGGGACATCGGGTGAAACGGGCGTCCGCGGCGTCTCCGCCCGGGAGACGATGCTCAGGTTGCTCGCATCGCGGGTCGCCGTCAAACGGAAATTCTCCGCGCTGCTGAGCAGGATATTGTACCGGGTCTGGTCGGAGGCCAGCTTGCTCTCCAGACGGGCCAGCTCTGCGCGGACGAAGGAAGGGAGGGTCTCTCGACCGCCTGTCCTGGCCGCCTCCTCCGAGGCTATGGCAACCTGCGTCTCTTCGATCTGCTGAGCGAGAGCCTGAATTTCAGCATCCAGTTGCTTCTTTGCCGCGTCGAATCTCGCCTGCTGGCGCTCCCGGTTCTGCTCGATGAACACCTCGGCGATCTTGTCGGCCATCGCCGCCGCCAAGGCTGGCTCCGCATCCTCTGCCGAGACGTGGATGAGCTGGGTCTCCCGAAGGGTGCGAACCGATGCCTTGTTTCGAAGGACCTCTGCACCAAAAGGTAGGGCGAGCTCATCCACCACCCGCGCGAGCACTGGCGGCTCGAGGAGCATCGACTCGAAAGTGATGGCGGAGCGACGGCTCGTTTCCAGCGAGCCCAGAGAGTCGGAGCGAGGGTCAACTCCCTGCTCGACAAGCAACGTGACCGAGGCGGCGTAGATAGGAGTGAGCGTCCAGGAGATGATGTACGTCAGCCCCGCCACGACCATAGTCCCGGCCAGGATGAACCAGAGCCTTCGCTGAAGGAAGGAAATAGCGGTACGGAGTTCCAATGGCCTCTCGCGCTCCTTTTATGAGATCCCAGGCGCAGTTCCGCAAACAAAGGAGTGCGGGGTGTCCGGTCAGTCGACCTCCCCCCTGAACAGGCTGCCCAAGGCATCCTTCGGGCACTAGTATAGGAGGTTGGAAGGCGTTCCGCAACGGGAACACGAAGCAGGGAAGCGCCCCGTCCCCCCGCCATGGTTGACACCCCCTGAGGCTCATGATACCCTCCAGCCGACGCGGGGGCCTGGAGCACCATGAAACGGCTTTGGTACCGGTGGAAGAGCGTCGCGCGAGTCATCGGGAACTTTCAGGCGCGGCTCCTCTTCACCGCTTTCTACTTTCTCCTTGTAACCCCCATCGCAGTTCCCTTCAAAGTCCTGGCAGACCCCCTCACCATCAAGAGGCGGCGCCAGTCCCTCTGGCACCCCGTCCCACCCGACCCGTCTCCCTGGGAATCAAGCCACAGGCAGTCCTAGTCGGCGGAGCCAGAGATCCCAACTGTGACGCCCTTGATCGGGAACGCCATCCCGTAGTTGCCTAGAGCCAGGCCTCACGCGGCGATCATCTCCAGAACTGGGAGGAACTCGATTCTCCAACAGCGTCTAGTATGGGGCATGCTGGTTCTTCTTCTGGCCGGAGGGTTCCTCGTTCGAGCCACATTCCCTGATCACCTCTGGGAAGACGCCCTCATTCACTTCCGCTATGTGGACTCCCTCCTGCATGGGGAAGGGTTCGTCTTCAACGCGGGGGAGAAGGTGCTAGGGACCTCGGCGCCGCTGTACGTCCTTCTGCTGTCTGCCCTGGGGAAAGCCGGCCTGCCCATCATCGAAACAGGCAAGACATTGAATATCCTGGCGGACGTGGGAACAGGAGCCCTCATCTTTCTCATCCTCCGGACGGTCGTGGGCCCGTGGGCCGCCCTGGTCCCCGTGACCTTGTTCGTCCTTTCGAACCACTTCATCGTCTGGTCCACCAGCGGAATGGAGACCTCCCTCTACACCCTTCTCGGCATGGTGAGCATCTATCTCTACACCCAGCAGCGATACGGATTGATGGCGGTGGCGCTCGCTCTGACCGTCTGGATGAGAGTAGACGGCGCCTTCCTCGCCGCCATCCTGTCCATTGCCGTCCTCTTTCGGACAGGGCTCTCAGGGTTGAAATATCCTGCCCTCTCCGCCCTGGTCATCCTCCCTTGGATCGTCTTTGCGGTAGTCTATTTCGGCACGCCCCTGCCTCACACAATGTTCGCAAAGCTCATCTATCTCGCCCCCTACCGAGACAGGCTGGCAGTCCTCAGCGAGGTGGCCACTTTCTTCGGAGGGCCGCTCGGGCTCATCCTTGCTCTCCCCTACGGTGCCGGCCTGTATGCCGCAGTCAGGAGGTTTCCTTATCTCCTGCCCCTCGTCGTCTGGCCGCCTCTCTGGTTTGCCGCGTTCATCATCGGCGGCCAGTTCATGTATGGCTGGTACTACCTGCCCCCTCTCCCCGCCTACTACATCACGATAGGTCTAGGGATTGGTTATCTTGTCTCCTTACTCCCCACCCTCTCCCGCAGAGTGAGTCTCGGATGGCTCAGCGACGAGGGGCATAGGGTAACCATCGGGCTTATCCTTGCCTCGCTGACTGTCCTTCTTACCACCAAGGCGCTCACCATCCCCGCTACCCGTCTTGCCCAGATAGACAGACAGATTCGCTCCGATCGGGTGGACAAGGCGCTCGCCCTCTGGGTCCAACAAGAAAGCTCGCCGCCTGCCCGTTTGGCAACCGCGTCCATCGGTTACATGGGCTTCTATTCCGGCCGGTACATCCTCGACTTAGATGGCCTGGTCTCACCCCAAGTGACCGAGGAACTCGCTAGAGGAGGAAGCAGGCTCTCCGTCCTCCAAAGAGCCCAGCCCGAGTTCGTCGCGGCCCGCGTGCAGGACCAGAGCGAGTGGGCGAAGACTGCATGGTTTACCACCAGCTACGTGCCCGTGGCTATCTTCGACTCCCGCCGGGCCCAACCGATCGTCCGCCGTGATTCGGATTTCCAGTCCGCCCTTGACCGGTGGCTCCAGCACGGCTCGGAAGACTACCTATCGGGGCAGGGAGTCGTCATGGTACTGTATCAAGCGAGGACAGCGCTCGGGGACGAAGCCCTCTAGCGCAATAGTATGAATATCCTGGGCATCTCCTGCTTCTACCACGACTCCGCCGCCGCTTTAGTCCAGGACGGCGTGCTCGTCGCCGCCGCCGAGGAGGAGCGCTTCAGCCGGAAGAAGCACGACAACGGCTTCCCGGAGCACGCCATTCGCTTCTGCCTCCAACAGGCTGGTCTGCGCGGCGAGGAGTTGGACTACGTCATCTTCTACGACAAGCCCTTCCTGAAGTTCGAACGCATCCTCCTCACATCCCTTCAGACCTTCCCCCGAAGCTGGGGCCTCTTCCGCGAGGCGATGACCCAATGGCTCCTCGATAGGCTGTGGGTCAAGGGGATCATCCGGAGCAAAATCGGCATCCGGCCCCACCAGATTCTCTTCACGACCCACCACATGTCCCATGCCGCCAGCGCCTTCTTCTGCTCGCCTTTCGACGAGGCGGCAAGCCTCACGGCCGACGGGGTCGGGGAATGGACCACGGCGACGATGGGCAGCGCTCGCGGGGGACAGGTCCATCTCGCAAAGGAGATGCGCTTCCCTCACTCCATCGGCCTCCTCTACAGCGCCTTCACCGCTTTCCTGGGCTTCGAGGTCAACGAGGGCGAGTACAAGGTGATGGGCATGGCCCCCTACGGACAGCCTCGCTACACGGACCGCGTCTACGAGCTTCTCCACCTCGCCGAGGACGGGAGCTTCCAGGTGGATATGGACTACTTCGCCTATCACTACTCCGTCACGAGCCCCATCAACGGGAAGTTCCAGAGGCTCTTCGGCCCCCCGCGCAACTCCCTGGAACGGGACAAGCTCGATCCCTACTACGCCGACGTGGCCGCCAGCATCCAACGCGTCACGGAGGAGGTCCTCCTGAAGATGGCAAACAGCCTTCAGAAAGAGACGGGCTCCATGAACCTCTCCATGGCGGGAGGCGTCGCCCTCAACAGCGTGGCCAACGGCCGCATCCTGCGGGAGACGCCCTTCCGCCATCTTTACGTCCAGCCCGCGGCAGGAGACGGCGGCGGGGCGGTGGGGGCGGCCCTCTACGCCGCCTGCACCCTGCTGGAGCAGCCACGCCGGTTCGTCATGGAGCACGCCTTCTGGGGAGAGGAGCACAGCCCCGAGGCTATTCGCCGCACCCTGGACGAGAACTCCATCGCCTACGAGTGCTGTCCCTCCGACGAGGAGAGAGTCGAGACCGTGGTCCACGCCCTCGAGAACGGAAAGGTAGTCGGATGGATGCAGGGGCGTTTCGAGTTCGGTCCCCGTGCGCTGGGCAACCGCAGCATCCTCGCCGACCCCCGCCGCCCCGAGATGAAGGACATCGTCAATAGGAAGATCAAGTTCCGCGAGGCCTTTCGCCCCTTCGCGCCCTCGGTCATCGCCGAGGCTGCCGAAGAGTACTTCGACCTGCCGGACGCCGCCTCCAGCTACCCCGCTCGCTTCATGCTGTTGGTTGTTCCCGTGAAGCCGGAGATGCGCCACCTCATTCCCGCCGTCACCCACGTGGACGGCTCTGCCCGCCTCCAGGTGGTGCACCGGGAAACGAACCCTCTGTACCACCGACTGATCGAGCGGTTCGGGGAGAGGACCGGCGTGCCCGTCCTCCTCAACACCTCCTTCAACCTCAAGGGAGAGCCCATCGTCAACACCCCCGCCGAGGCCCTCAGCACCTTCCAGCGCAGCGAGACGGATATGCTGGTGATGGGGCCGTATATCGTGCGGAAGTAGCGGGATGCCCTAGCGCCGACTTTCTTTAATGAATGCTTGCCCTCGCTGCCACGGGGCTCCTCGCCGCCGTCTTCATGCTCGAAGTGACAGCAAGAATCTTCTTCCCCCTTGGCTTCACGGCGAGAGACTGGAAGGCGAGGACTCGTGATACGTTGCCGAAGCAGATAAAGAACGGAGGAGGACTCTCTTGCCTGGCAAGCCACCGTCCAACCCCTTCTGGTCAATTCTCATAAAACCCCTCGGGTCGGCTTTGACCAGGCCCCGGAACTACCTTCGGGTACTCAAAGACCCGGTATGGCCGCTACGGATGGCACAGGCTCGATACCGCCTCGCTCGCGCCGGCCGTAGCCAAGCTGCGTTCCTGACCGGTCTCATCCCTGAGACCAACGAGACGCTGATCCAGGCCGTGCTCGCCGATCTCCGTGCCAATAGGCACCTTCTCCAGCATCTGGAGACGCAGATGAGATCCATAGAGGTGCACGAAGGAGGCCCGGTTGCTGGCTGGGTGACGCCAGCCCAAGGCGAGCTGCTTTATACCCTGGTGCGCTTAGCAAGACCTCAACTCTCATCGAAACCGGCGTGGCCCATGGCGTCTCTACTACCTTCTTGCTTCAAGCCCTTGAGGACAACGGAAACGGCACTCTCTATTCGATCGATCTTCCACCGAAGGGACGCATGGCCGACGACTTCGAGTATCAGATGGCCGGACATACCTCCGGTTGGATAGTGCCGGATAACCTTCGCTACCGGTGGCACCTCATCCTCGGCGATTCCAGGACTGAATTCCCGCGCCTTCTGGACCAGCTGGGCGTTATCGACCTCTTCTTCCACGACAGCGAGCATAGCCTTGAAAATATGCGCTTCGAATACGGCCTGCTTGGGCCCATCTGACGGAAGGTGGGCTGCTCCTGTCTGACGATATCAATCTGGCCTTCGTTCAGTTCTGCGAAAGCATCGCCCATCCTTTGCTCCGCTTCGATCGCATGGGCGGAACGCGAAGGTAAGCGCCGGTGTATCGTCCCCTCTGAGAGCAAGGCCGTTGACCCCTTCCGCTCGTAACAGTACGATGGAACCGTCATGAGCACGCCGACTCCTCCAGCATCGAAGTCCGCCTTCGTCGCCGCGCCCCGCGGCTTCTGCGCCGGCGTCGTGCGAGCTATCGAAACTGTGGAGGAGGCTTTGCGCCTCCTCGGTCCTCCCGTCTACGTGCGCAAGGAGATCGTGCACAACCCCTTCGTCGTCCAAGAGCTGCGCCGCAAGGGGGCGGTCTTCGTCAATGAGCTTGACGAGGTCCCCAAGGATGCCCTCGTCATCTTCAGCGCCCACGGCGTCTCTCCAGAGGTCCGCCAGCAGGCCAGAGAGCGCCGGCTTCGTGTCATAGATGCCACATGCCCCCTGGTGACCAAGGTTCACGTGGAAGCGGTACGCTACGCCAGGGAGGGCTACTCTATCCTCCTGGTCGGCCACGCCAGCCACGACGAGGTAGCGGGGACCTTGGGCGAGGCGCCCAGGCTCATTCGGCTCGTCCAGACAAGGGAAGACGCCGAGAGGGTTCAGGTTCGCGATCCGCAGCGCGTCGCCGTCATCACCCAGACCACCCTCAGCGTAGATGACACCCAGGAGATCATCGAGGCGCTCCGGCGGCGCTTCCCTACCCTCGTGACGCCCTCCCGGGCCGATATCTGCTTCGCCACCCAGAACCGCCAGGACGCCGTCAAGCTCATGGCGAAGAAGGTGGACGTCATCCTTGTCCTGGGCGCGCAGAACAGCTCGAACTCCCAAAGGCTCCGCGAGGTCGCCGAGTCCTCCGGCGCCCGGGCTTACCTCGTTACCAGCCCCGACGAGCTCGATCCCGCCTGGCTGAGGGACATCTCCTCCGTGGGCGTCACAGCGGGGGCCTCCACGCCGGAGTTCCTCGTCGAGAGGACCGTGACATGGCTCCGAGAGAATGGCGTCCAAAGGGTGGAAGAGCTCGCCACCCGCAAGGAAGAGGTCCAGTTCGCCTTGCCCAGAGAGCTTCCCCAGGTCGTGGCCTGAACAGGCCCGAGGACTGCTTCGTCTCCCTCCGTAGCCCACGAGCACTCTTTGCCAGGACACGGCGAAACGTCGGATGTAAGATAGAGCCACCAACTCTAGGATGAAGGAACGGATGCGGATTGCCGTCATTGGCGCGGGGCACGTGGGCCTGGTGACGGGGGCATGTCTCGCGGAGATGGGCCACACCGCCGTATGCGTGGATAACGACCAGGAGAAGGTCTCCGCCCTCCAGCGCGGCCAGGTAGGCATCTACGAACCTGGCCTGCCCGAACTGGTAGGCAAACACCTTGGCACGAGACAGCTCTCCTTCACAGACCAGATCGCCAAGGGCATTCTGGGATCCGACGTCGTCTTCATCTGCGTGGGGACCCCCAGCCTCTCCAACGGCGCCCCCGACATGACCCAGGTGGAGGCGGTCTCCCGGGAGATCGCCCGGCACCTCGACGGCTACAAGGTCGTCGCCGAGAAGAGCACCGTCCCCGTCAACACCAGCGCCCGGGTGGAAAAGACCCTCCGACGCCACGCGCCCCGGGGAATCGAGTTCGATGTCGCCTCCGTGCCCGAGTTCCTGCGGGAAGGGACGGCTATCCGCGACTTCCTCCACCCCGACCGCGTCGTTCTCGGAGTGCAGAGCCCCCGCGCCGAGGCCCTGCTGCGCCGCCTCTTCGAGCCTCTGGGGGCCCCTGTCCTCGTGACCGACATCCCCAGCGCCGAGATCATCAAGCACGCCTCCAACAGCTTCCTGGCCCTGAAGATCTCCTACATCAACGCCGTCGCCGCCTTGTGCGAGAGCGTCGGCGCCGATGTCGTCAAGGTGGCTGAGGGCATGGGCCTCGATCCCCGCATCGGCCGGGCCTACTTGAACGCAGGCGTCGGTTACGGAGGCTCCTGCTTCCCCAAGGACGTCGCCGCCTTCGTCCAGATGGCGGAGGAGACGGGAGACAACTTCGGCCTCCTGAAGGAGGTCGCCCGCATCAACCAGGAGCAGCCCCGCCGCCTGGTGAAGAAGCTCCGAGATGCCCTCTGGGTCCTCCGCGGGAAGACGGTGGGAGTCCTGGGGCTCTCCTACAAACCCGACACCGACGACCTCCGCAACGCCCCCGCCCTGGAGGTCATCGCCCTTCTCCAGGAAGAGGGCGCCATCGTCCAGGTCTACGACCCCGTGGCCGTGCCCGCCGCCCGCCACCTCCTCGGTGAGAGCGTCCGCTACTGCGACGACCCCTACGCCGCCGCCCAGGGCGCCGACGCCCTTCTCCTCATCACCGAGTGGAGCGAGTTCCGCTCCCTTGACCTGGACCGGCTGAAGCAGGCCCTTCACCTGCCCGTCTTCATCGACGGCAGGAACCTCTTCGACCCCCAGGAGATGCGAGCGCGAGGCTTCGAGTACCACGGCACCGGCCGCTAGGAGAACGGGCGTGCGCGTGGTGGTCACGGGCGGGGCGGGGTTCATAGCCTCCCATCTCTGCGAAGCCCTCCTTCGCCGTGGCGATGGCGTCGTCGCCCTGGACAACCTGGCCACCTCCACGGGGGAGAACCTTCTCTTTTTGCAGCAGTGGCCACAGTTTCAGTTCCGCCGCCACGATGTCCGCCAGCCCATCGCCGTCGAAGGGGCCACCGACTACGTCCTCCACTTCGCCTCGCCCGCCAGCCCGGAGTTCTTTCAGCGGCGCCCCATCGAGACCCTGGAAACGGGCGCCCTGGGAACGACCAACGCCCTGGAGCTGGCCCGGACGACGGGGGCATCCTTTCTGGTCGCCTCCACCTCCGAGGTCTACGGCGACCCCCAGGAGCACCCGCAGCGAGAGGAGTACCACGGGAACGTGGACCCCATCGGCCCGCGCAGCTCCTACGACGAGGCGAAGCGCTTCGCCGAGGCCCTCACCATGGCCTATCGCAGGGAATACGGGACGGACACCCACATCGTCCGCATCTTCAACACCTACGGGCCGCGGATGACGCCCCAGGACGGCCGCGTCATCTCCAACTTCGTGACCCAGGCCCTCCGCGGAGGGCCCCTCACCGTCTACGGCGACGGCTCCCAGACCCGCAGCTTCTGCTACGTCGGCGACATGGTGGCAGGGGTCCTCAAAGCCATGGCCGCCTCCTTCCCCGAGCCCATCAACCTGGGGAACCCCGAGGAGTGGCGCATCATCGATGTGGCGAAGCTCGTTGTGGAGCTGACGGGCAGCAGAAGCCCCATCGTGAAAGGAGAGCTGCCCCAGGGAGACCCCAAGGTGCGAAGGCCGGACATCTCCCGGGCTCGGACTCTCCTCGGCTGGGAGCCGCAGGTGCCACTCCGCGAGGGCCTCGCCAGAACCATCGCCTACTTCCGGAGCGTCACCGCCCCGTCCACGTGACCGTCTCCTGGAGCCCAGCCTCCAGAGAATAGGCCGGGCGCCAGCCCAGCTCTCTCTCCGCCTTGGCGAAGCTCAACCACGCCTTGAAGATCTCTCCGGGGCGCGGCGGCAGGCGACTCACCTCCACCGGCTCCGCCACGACCCGCGCCATGGCCCGCAAAAGGTCGTTGACCGTCGTCGCATAGCCGACGCCGACGTTCCACAGCCCGTTCCGCGAGGTCTCCAGGGCCACCAGGATAGCCGCGACGGCGTCCCGCACATAGACGAAGTCCCGGGCCTGCTCCCCCGTGCCGAAGATACCTACGGGCTGCCGCGTCCGAAGGCGCTCCTGGAAGACGGCCACCACGCCGCCTTCCAGGTCCCCTCGCTGGCGCGGCCCGTAAACGTTGCTGAACCGCAAGATGCCGTAAGAGAGGCCGGAGAGCTCCACGTACCGCTCGGCGGTGTACTTGTGCACCGCATAGAAGCTCGCGGGTCGTGGCAGCGTCTCCTCCGTGGCCGCCGACTCCACGTCCCCGTACATCGCCCCGCCCGTGGAAACGAAGACGAACCTCCGCGCCCCAACCTCCCGGGCGATCCCCAAAACCTTACGCGTCCCTACTACGTTGACGGCCAGGACCAGCGCCGGGTCCTCCATGGACTTCACCACTTTGACCTGCGCCGCACAGTGCACGACGGCGTCTATCGGATGCTTTTCCAGCTCGGCAGGCAGCCCCTCATCCAGGATGCTCCGCTGAATCAAGGGGACCTCGGGCGCCAGGTTCCGTCTGTCCCCGCTAGAGAGGTCGTCCGCGACGACGACGCGGTAGCCGCGTCCCAGCAGTGCATCTACGACATGGGAGCCGACGAAGCCCGCCCCTCCCGTGACCAGGACTCCCGCGCCGCGGCGAAGCGGACGCGACGACGTTGTGCTCATGGCAGACTAGCCTACCACGAACGAAGCTCCTGCCATAGACGCTCTCCCGTCACCCTGAGCGCCGTCAAGTTTGCGGCAGTCCAAAGCTCCGGCATCTGCTCCGCCAACCTCGCCTTAACAGGCTGATGAAAAACCCCTTTCGACCATCCCCCGCCCCCTTCCTAGCCAGGAAGGGGGGGAAAATGTATCTGTGGGACACCCCCATCCGCCTACGGCGGACTGCCAAAGTCCCGACCATCGGGACTCTGCACTCCCCTTTTTCAACACCCTGCTAAGGGGCTTTGCGATCCTCTCTCGTAACCGCCCCACACGAACGGCAAGCCCACTGCGTGCCCTTGCTTAGCGTCTTGAACTTCACGCCACCGCACACGGGGCACCGCATGACTTTCGGGTCCTTCTTTGACGCCTCTTGTGCGCCCCGCAGGACTCTCAGTGCCTCATCAACCGCCGACCTCTTCAGCGCTTTCTCTGTCTTGATATCCTTCTTGGCCTGTTCCCAATCCTTCCAATGGGCCGGCATGTGCAACTCCTTAGCGGCGACCATACAAACTTCGCTGTGAGCGGGCAAGATACTATCGTTCTATAGGACTCCTTTTGCGATTTGGACAAGTGCCTTGCGACTGGTCAGGCGATAGCGCCCCTCCAGCGGCTCATAGGGGTCGCAATTGGAACTTTTGCTCCGTTTTGGAGAGAGCCTACCGAAGAACCCATGTTCTGTCAAGAGTCTTGCCCCTCTCTCGTTGGCGATGCTACACTGGAGCGTCCGCAACACGCGGTGGGCGTAGCCAAGTGGACTAAGGCGCCAGGTTGTGGCCCTGGAGATCGAGGGTTCGAATCCCTCCGTCCACCCCAGACCCAAGCCCTTCGTCCCCGCGCCCGTAGCTCAACTGGACAGAGCGTCAGACTTCGGATCTGAGGGTTCAGGGTTCGAGTCCCTGCGGGCGCACTCCAACCCCTCGCCTCTCGCAAATACGCCGTCTCAGGGGCGCAGTTTCACGATCTCCACGGAGACCACGCCCTCCTCGATGTCGAGCAATGCCACCGTACCCGGCTCATCTCGCCGGTGGCGCAGCCCAGGAAAGGTGGGGCTGCCCGGGTTTACGAAGAGGACCCCCTGGTACAAGGCCACGTATTCCTCGTGCGTGTCCCCGAAGGCCACGATCTCCACGGGCCCTCCGAACTTCCGTGTGAGAATGTCCCCCACCTCTCCAGGGGGAAACTCCAGGCGATGGCGAAAACGGACACGCGGCCCAGGCCACTCGACATCGTGGACCACTCCGATACGGAATCCACCAACCTGGACTACTCGAGTGACATCCGCCAAGCGGTCTCCCGCTTCGCGGGTATCCATGTAGCCGCGCACCGCCTTGACCGGTGCCACCGTTTCAAGGAGGTCCAGGACCCCAGTGGAGACGCCAAGATCGCCGCAGTGAAGGATGAGGCCCACTCCCTGGAAAGCCCGGAGCACCGCGTCGGGCAGCTCGCGACCCTCGCTCCCTATGTGCGTGTCGGAGACGATGCCTACGCGCATTGGTTCCTCCCTCGCCCAGCGATACGGGGGCCGACATTGGCCTGCCCGCTCGCGTCCCAGAAGACACGCCCTGTCCGCTATAATAAGGCCCATTCCAAAAGTCGTACCCTGAGTACCTCCTCCGGCAAAAGAAAGAGACCAAGGACCGAGCGCCCGCTGGCCGATACCGCTTCGTCATCGCCGCCCTCGTCTTGCTCATGCAGGTCACGGTGGGCCTCAGTTTCTTCGCCCCCGCACCCCTCCTTCCCCTCATCATCGCCGACTACGAGATCGGCCGGGGCCTCGCTGGCGTCCTCATTTCCGTCGTCATGGTCACCCAAGCGATCATCAGCATCCCCGGCGGCTTCTTCTCGGCGCGCATCGGCATCCAGCGCGCCTATCTTCTCGGCTGGATCCTGGCCGGCGCCGGGCTCCTGACACCCCTCGCCCCCAGCTTCTTCGCCGTCCTCCTGACACGCCTCCTCTACGGCCTCGGTGTGAGTCTCCTCTACCCAGCCACTGGAGCCGTCATCGTGCAGTGGCTCCGCGGTCGCGAGGTCCCTATTATGAACGCCCTGAACTCCATTGGCCTCACGGTAGGGGTCAGTCTCTCCCTTTTCCTCGGCCCCGTCCTCTCGGAGAGCTTCGGATGGCGTGGAGCCCTCGCCGTGGAGGGCGGCGTCGCCTTCGTCAGCGCCGTCCTCTGGCTCCTCCTAGGCCTGCGGAGACCCCCAGCCGCCATCGCGGCGCCACCCTCCTTCCGCGAGACGGCCACCGTCTTCCGCATGCGCAACGTCTGGCTCGTCGCCCTGGGCGTGGTAGGGCCCTGGGCCCTCTTCTCTTCCCTCAACTCCTGGCTTCCAAGCTACCTGCACGAGACGCGCGGCCTCTCCCTGGCAGAGGCCGGCGCCACCGTCAGCCTGCTCAACGTCGCCGGGATCCTCGGCGGGATCGCGGGAGGAACTCTCCCGGCCCTGCTTGGGGTGCGGAAGCCTTTCTTGATTTGGCCCGGCCTGTTCATGGGAGTCGCGGGGGCGGCCACCTTCCTCACGCCCGCAGGCCCTCTGCTCGCCCCCGCCGTGCTTCTCTACGGCTTCATCGCCTGGTTGTATCAGCCCTCCCTCTTCACCATTCCCCTCGAGTTGCCGGGGATGACGCCCGAGAGGGCCGGTGCCGCCTGGGGTGCTCTCCTCACCCTCGGCACCCTGTCCAGCCTCCTGGCAACCCAGATAACCGGCGTCCTCACCGACACCCTGGGCAGCTACATTCCGGCCCTCGGCACGTGGGCAGTCCTCACCGTCACCCTCCTCTTCGCTGGGCTGCTCCTGCCCGAGACGGGGCCAGCCCGGCGCTCAAAGAGGCAAGCTGGCATCGCCCCCAGCGTCCCGTCTTAGTAGCCTGACCCGCCTCCCCCACCCGACCCACTTCCCGACCCGGAGGTCGTTACAGTCACCGTTCCGGTCATGGAAGAAAGGTGCACGCGGCAGTAGTAAGGGTAGGTCCCGGTCTGTGTGAAGCTGAAACTGGCAGACTGCCCCTGGCCCAGAAACCCCGTGTCCCACACCCCGCTCGGCGAACCCGGCGTCCCGGAGGTCGCCGTATGGGTCGTCGCTTCCAGGTTCGTCCAGGTGACCCGAGTCCCCACCACGATGGTGAAGCTCTGTAGGGTGAAGTTCTGAATCGCCGACGATGCCTGGCTTTGAACAGGGGTGGGAGTGGGACTAGGCGTCGGTGTAGGAGTCGGCACCGGCGTCGCGGTCGGCGTCGCCGTCGGTGTGGGAGTCGGCACCGGCGTCGCGGTCGGCGTCGCCGTCGGTGTGGGAGTCGGCACCAGCGTCGCCGTCGGTGTGGGAGTCGGCACCGGCGTCGCGGTCGGCGTCGCCGTCGGTGTGGGAGTCGGCACCAGCGTCGCCGTCGGCGGAACAGGCGAAGGTGGAGAAG